>JAFQWR010000139.1 GCA_017407365.1 Clostridia bacterium | reverse complement strand
GTGCGGCATCCGCTACCTCCGTTTCCGAGCAGATATCGTACGTCAGGAGTTTACTTTAAGATATGAAAACAAAGGTATTTATAGACGGAAGAGAGGGCACCACGGGCTTGCGCCTCTACGAGCGCCTCAGCACCCGTGAGGATCTAACCCTTCTGGTTGCGCCCGAAGAGGGCAGAAAGGATCCCGTTATCAAAAAAGAGCTGATGAAGCAGAGTGACGTGGTATTTTTGTGCCTGCCCGATGCCGCCGCAAGGGAATCCGTTGCGCTTGCCGAGGGCTTAAGCTGTAAAATTATCGATGCCTCCACGGCACACAGAACGCTTCCCGATTGGGCGTACGGCTTTCCCGAGCTGTCTGCCGCTCACCGTAAAAAAATTGCAGAGGGTAAAAGAGTAGCCGTGCCGGGCTGTCATGCAAGCGGGTTTATTTCGCTTGTGTATCCCTTGGTGCAAAAGGGCATTCTTTCTTCTGCAAGCGCACTCAGCTGCTTTTCTGTCACCGGTTATTCGGGCGGCGGAAAAAAGATGATGGCAGAATACGAGAGCGGGCAAAGGGATATCTCTCTCGATAGTCCCCGTCAATATGCAACGGGTCAGACGCATAAGCATCTCAAGGAGATGTCCGCTATCACGGGCTTGCAACTTCCGCCTGTATTTTTGCCCGTTGTCAGCGATTTTGCCTGCGGTATGGTTGTTTCCGTGCCCCTGCATCAGTCGCAAATGCAAAAGGTGCTCACCGTGGCAGAGCTTACCGAATTCTATCAGGAATGGTATAAGGGTGAGCCCATGATTGAGGTTCTTTCAGAGCCCGAGAGCTTTGTTGCATCTAATACCTTAGCAGGTAAAGACGGTATGCAGCTTACGGTTGCGGGTAACGACGATCGCATTGTTCTGATTGCACGCTATGATAATTTAGGCAAGGGCGCTTCCGGTGCCGCTGTGCAATGCTTTAACATTATGACAGGCAAGGACCAGACAACAGGACTTGTGCTGTAACGGAGGATATTTATGATTTCGGGTGGTGTTTGCGCTCCCAAGGGCTTTACTGCCGCAGGTGTGCATTGCGGAATCCGCAAAAACAAAACAAAAAAGGATTTGGCTGTGGTGCTGAGCGAGGTGCCTTGCTCTGCCGCAGCAGTATATACGCAAAATAAGGTAAAGGGTGCGCCCCTTACCGTAACCAAAAGGCATATCGAGGACGGCATTGCTCAGGCGGTAATCTGCAACAGTGGCAACGCCAACACCTGTAATGCAGGTGGCGAGCAGGTAGCAGAGGAGATGTGTGCATTGGTAGCGGAGACCTTTGGTGTTCGTGCCGGCGACGTAATTGTGGCTTCTACCGGTGTCATCGGTCAGCCTCTTGACATCACGCCCATCAAGGCGGCAATGCCCAAGGTAAAGCAGTCCATCACAGGCGATGGAAACGATGCCGCACTTGCGATTATGACAACGGATACCGTAATCAAGCAATACGCTGTGGAATTTACCGTGGGCGGAAGGGCTTGTCGCATGGGTGCAATGGCAAAGGGCTCGGGTATGATTCATCCAAACATGGCAACCATGCTGATTTTTATAACCACCGACGTAAAAATTTCCTCCGGAATGCTGCAAAAGGCTCTTTCTGAGGATATCGTAGATACCTTTAATATGATCAGCGTCGATGGCGATACCTCCACAAACGATATGGTCAGCGTCATGGCAAACGGCATGGCAGAAAACGAAGAGATTACCCGGGAGGGTGAGGATTATTCTTCCTTCTGTAAGGCATTGAACGAAATCACCGTGCATCTTTGCAGGGAAATTGCAAAGGATGGCGAGGGTGCTACCAAGCTGTTGACCTGCACGGTAAGCGGTGCAAAAAATAAAGAGGCGGCATGTGTTGCCGCTAAGTCGGTCATTTGCTCCTCCCTTGTAAAATCCGCTATGTTTGGCTCCGATGCCAACTGGGGGCGTGTGTTATGTGCGCTTGGTTATTCGGGCGCAGATATCGATGTTACGCAAACGCGCGTGCTATTTTCTTCTGCGGCAGGCGAGGTTTTGGTTTGCGAGGAGGGCGCAGGCGTTGCTTTTTCGGAGGAGCTTGCCAAGAAGGTGCTCAGCGAGGATGAAATCGTCATCGATGTTTCCTTCCGTCAGGGCGAGGGCTGTGCAACCGCATGGGGCTGTGATCTTACCTACGATTACGTAAAGATCAACGGCGATTACAGAACATAAGAGGAGTGTCTTTATGGATATTTCAGTAAGGGCAGAGGTGTTAAATCAGGCGCTTCCCTACATTCAACGCTACTACAATAAAATTCTCGTTGTAAAATACGGCGGAAACGCAATGATCAACGAGGAGCTGAAAAAAGCGGTCATGCGCGACATCGTTTTGCTTACGTTGGTTGGCGTTAAGGTGGTATTGGTGCATGGCGGCGGCCCGGAAATTTCGGAAATGCTGAATAAAATCGGCAAAAAATCCGAATGGGTAGACGGCCTTCGTGTAACCGATCAGGAGACTGCCGAAATCGTACAGATGGTG
>JAFQWR010000016.1 GCA_017407365.1 Clostridia bacterium | reverse complement strand
GTGCGACAGAGAGCCACATCCACCCGATGCAATTACAGGCACCTGCACAAGCTGCGTAACCTGCCGTGTAAGTGCAAGATCAAAGCCTTGCTTGGTTCCGTCGGCATCCATTGAGGTCAGCAATATTTCGCCTGCGCCGCGGCGCACACCCTCTGCAATCCACTCTAAAGCGTCCAAGCCCGTATCAATTCTGCCGCCGCTGACAAATACGTGCCAGCTGTCAGCTACACGCTTGCAGTCTACCGCAAGCACAATGCACTGACTGCCAAAGCTGTCTGCTCCCTCACTGATGAGAGCAGGATTTTTTACCGCCGCAGAGTTGAGTGAAACCTTATCTGCGCCTGCACGTAAAATAGTTTTGATATCCTGCAACGAAGCAATACCGCCGCCCACCGTAAGGGGAACAAAAACCTCCCTTGCCGTACGGGAAACGACGTCCGTTATCGTCTTTCTGCCCTCGTGCGTTGCGGTGATATCCAAAAACACGATTTCATCCGCACCCTGACGGTTGTATTCCTTTGCGCACGCAACGGGATCTCCTGCGTCTGTAAGGTTCACAAAATTCGTACCCTTTACCACTCTGCCGTTTTTTACGTCCAGGCAGGGTACAATTCTTTTTGTCAGCATAAGGCAATTGCCTCCTTTAAGCTGAGTGTACCTTTATACAGACTCTTGCCGCAAATGACGCCGTATGCACCGAGCGCCTTACAGATTGCTATATCCTGAATATCCCTCACGCCGCCCGACGCCACAATCTCACATTCGGGGAGTGCTGAGATAAGCGCTTGCAGGGAATCTCTTGAAACACCCTCTAACGTGCCATCCTTACTGATATCGGTAAAAATAATACGCCTGACGCCCTTTTGGCTGAGCGTGCGCGAAAAATCGATATAGTTCAAGCCACTGCCCTTGAGCCACCCTGAGGTGCGCACCTCGCCGTTTTTGGCATCTACGCCAACCACGATTCTTTCGCCGTATTTCTGAAGTGCCTTTTCTAAAAAGGCGGTATCGCTGACTGCGGCAGAGCCAAGCACAGCGTACTGCACGCCGCTGTCGAAGCAACGCTGCAATGCCTCTTCCGTTCGGATTCCGCCGCCCGTATCCACCGTGAGATTCAGCCTGCACAGCTTTTCGATTACATCAAAATTGACGTGTCTGCCTTCCTTGGCGCCGTTGAGATCTACGACGTGCAGATGCGTGGCACCCTCGTCGATGAAGCGTTTTGCCGCTTCTACCGCATCCTCTGCCACACGCTCAAACGTATCGTATTCTCCACGCAACAGGCGCACGCACTTGCCGTCTAACAAATCGATTGCAGGTATAACAATCATAAGCCCTCCTTGGTGATCCGAACAAAATTGCGCAGCATGGTAAGACCGACCTCGCCGCTCTTTTCCGGATGGAACTGCGTGCCCATCACGTTGCCGCAAGCCACAGCGGCAGTTACAGAGCCTCCGTAGCTGCAGGTGGCAAGCAGATTGCCATTATCTGTAATGGCGTGAAAGGAATGTACGAAATACACCGCATCTCCTGCATCAATACCCTGTAAAAGGGGATGCGCCTTATTGAGAGAAAGCGTGTTCCAGCCCATGTGCGGAATTTTGGGTACGTCGGTAAGCTTTACTACTCTGCCCGGGATTAACCCAAGCCCCTGCGTTAAGGAAAACTCCTCGCTTTCGGTAAACAGAAGCTGCATACCAAGACATATCCCCATCAGAGGCTTTTGCCAGCTACGCAAGGACTGCACAAATCCAAGAGATGAAAGAGCCTCCATACCCTGCGGAAAGGCACCCACGCCCGGCAAAATCAAGCCATTGCACTCGGAAAGCTCCGCAGGCGACTGCACAAAGCGCCATTTGGCACCGATGTAATCAAGCGCATTGCCAAGCGAAAACAGATTGCCTAAGCCGTAGTCTATTACGCCGATCATAAAGCACCCTTTGTGGTGGGCAGAGAGCTGCCCGTAACCGCAAAAGCAAGTCGGAAAACACGCGCGGCGGCCTTAAACAACGCCTCGGTTGCATGGTGATCGTTCACGCCGTATACCTTTTTCAGATGCAGGGTAAGCTCCGCATTGCGGCAAACTGCCCAGAAGAACTCCTCCGTCATAGCCGTTTCGTAATCTCCGCAATACTGACGGCGGAATTCTGCGTCAAACACAAGATAGCCCCTTCCCGAAACATCAATCGCCGCAAAGGCAAGTGATTCGTCCATGGGCAGATGGCAATCGGCAAAGCGCGTGATGCCTACCTTATCGCCAAG
>JAFQWR010000015.1 GCA_017407365.1 Clostridia bacterium | reverse complement strand
TTTTTTCATAATAACCTCCTTTTACCGTGCAGTAAGCACCATAGAAAAGCCCCGATTTCTCGGGGCTGTTACGTGACACGATAAATTACTGTTTTTTAATAAAGATAAGACCAACGGTATCGGGACCGCAATGCGAGCCAATTACAGGACCAACGCTCTGACGGTGAACAACAACATCGGGGGTGATTGCTTTGATACGCTCTTCCATTGCAACACAGTCATCGTCGCAGTCTGCGCCTACAATCCACACATCGGTATAATCTGCACAATGATTCATCTCGTATTCCTTCAGCATACGTGAGAAGGCAATTTTACGGCCCTGCACCTTAGCGGAATTGATGATGACACCGTCCTTAAAGGTAAGAATGGGCTTCACACCAAACAGCGTACCGATGTTTGCAGCAGCTGCCGAAATACGGCCGCCACGCTTTAAGAATTGCAGATCGTCTACCACAAAGAAGCAAACGGCACGATCGCGCAGGTTGTTTAAGAGCGCAAGCATTTCCTCATCGGAAGCGCCTGCCTGATGAAGCTTAGCCGCATAGTACACCTGAATGCCGGCTGCCAAAGAAATACCCTTGGTATCAAACACGGTGAACTTGCGTTCGGGATACTTTTCTAAAAGCGCATCCACTGCGCGCTGCATGCTGTTGAAGGTAGCGCTCATTTTGTGAGAGAAGGATATGTAGAAGATATCCTCGCCCTTCATAAACCAAGGCTCAAAATACTCGGTGTAATTGTACTCGTTTAATGCAGAGGTAATAGCGGTAGCCTTATCGCGTAAGCGCGAAAAGAAAAACTTGAAATCTGTTTTTTCGCCCAGATCGTAATAATACTCCGTGCCATCCAGAGTATAGGGCATTCGGATAACCTCTAAGCCCAGATCCTTTGCTGTGGTGTGCCACAGCTCACAGTTTGTATCACAAAAAAGTACCGACATAATAATTTCCTTCCTTCTTCTTAAGTTCAGGCAAATTTTGCCTTGTAGCGCTCGATTGCCTCCTGAATCACGGCAATGGCACGCTCTTTGCCCAGCACCTCTTCTACTGCGGTCTGCTTATTTTCAAGCTCCTTATACACGCGGAAGAAGTGGCGCATCTCTTCAAACAGATGGGCAGGTAGTTGAGAGATATCCTGATACCCCTGATAAGTGGGATCTCCGTAGGGAATTGCAATGATTTTTTCGTCGTTCTTTCCGTTATCGACCATCTGGATGATGCCAATGGGAAAGCAACGCACAAGGCTCAACCCTACTAAGCTTTCGGAACAGAGCACCAGAACATCTAACGGGTCACCGTCCTCTGCATAGGTACGGGGGATAAACCCGTAGTTTGCGGGATAGTGCGTAGACGTGTAAAGAATGCTGTCAAGAATTAAAAGCCCGGTGGTTTTATCGAGTTCGTATTTATTTTTGCTACCTTTGGGAATTTCAATTGCCGCTACGAAATCGTCACATTTGATGCGATGCGGTTGAATGTCATGCCAGATATTCATCAAAGGCCTCCGTTTTCGCTCTTTCAATAAAAAGGGCGTTATACCACTCCTTATTTCATATATTATACCATATTTTGCAATAGGATACAATCAAAAAAACGAAGAATACTCAAAATTTTTAACGTTTTGGTATCAATCCAGGCTTTTGAGGTAGCGAAGCTCCTTCTCATTCAGGAAACGATACGTTCCGCGAGGCAATCCTCCCAGACGGATATCGCCAATTGCCGTACGCTTTAAGAATAATACTTCCTTTCCCACAGCCTGCATCATACGGCGTACCTGATGGTTTTTCCCCTCGTAAATTACGATTTCAATCTGAGTTTCGGAGGGAGGGGGTACATCGGGATCGTCATCCTGCTTGGTCAGCACACGCACCTTGGCAGGCAAGGTAACGCTGCCGTCGTCTAAGGTGACGCCCTGCTCCAGCTGTTTTATCTCCTCTGCCGATATTGTGCCGTTGATACGCAGGCGATAGGTTTTGCCGATACCGTGATTGGGGTGCGTAAGCTTATTGGCAAGCTCTCCGTCGTTGGTGAGAAGCAAAAGCCCCTCGGTATCGTAATCCAATCTTCCCACAGGGAAAAGCCTTGCTTTAAGGTCGATAAAATCAAAAACCGTTCTTCTGCCCTTTTCGTCGCTTGCCGTGGTTACGCAGCCCTTGGGCTTATGTAGCATGACATAGGTATAGCGGGCAACGGGACGCACTCTCCTGCCGTTGACTGTAACGTGGTCGCGCTCGGGGTCTACGTCGGTTGCAAGCTCCGTCACCTTTTTTCCGTTCATCTTTACGGCTCCCTCCGCAATCAGAGCCTCTGCACCTCTGCGAGAGGCTAAGCCGCATTCTGCCAGATATTTATTGATTCTCATAATACATCCTTCATAAGATAGCCGTCTAAAACTCTTCTCAGTGCAGACGGATACTCTGTTTTTCTTTCTGTATTTATAGTAAACAATTTTTGCGAAAAAAGCAAGTCTTTATCATAGAAAATCTTGATTTTCCCCAATTCGGACCCATTTTCTTCCCCCGAAAAGGCGTTATTGGGCTCTAAACGCACACGAATGAGCGAAAGCTCTTCCTCCTTGAGCGGATAACAAAAGCCCTGCTCTGCGTAGCCGTAATAGCATCCGTTATCCGTTTTTACTCTACCCACATAGGCATAATCAGGCAAAATCTGCACTCTGCGATATTCAGAAAACCCTCTTTCGATAGCCTCGCCCGATACACGCCACATATCCGCACAGCGCAGTACAACGCAAATCAGCTCCATGCCATCTCTTTCGCAGGCAGTCACAAGGCACCTGCCCGATTTTTTTGTGTAGCCCGTTTTCACACCGGTTGCACCCTTTAAGGAGGAGAGCATTTTGTTTTTGTTAATCAGCACCCGCTCTCCACCGTTTGCATTGGGAATACGCAGGCTTTTTGCTCCTACAATGGAACGGAATACCTCGTTTTTCATCGCCTCTGCCGTGATACAGGCAAGATCGTAGCAGGTGGTATAATGCGTTTCTCCATCCAGACCGCTTGGGTTATCAAAATGGGTGTCGGTGAGTCCCAAAGCCTCTGCCCTTGCGTTCATTTCTGCCACAAAGGCGCTCCTTTTTCCCTTACCGAGGATGCTTGCAATTGCCTCTGCGCAATCGTTGCCCGAACGAAGCATAAGCCCACACAGCAGATGATATACCGAAAGGCTTTCGCCCTCCTTCAGATACACGCTGGAGCCCTCTACCCCAACCGCCTCCGACGGTACCTTGTGCAGTGCGTGCAGATCGTCGCAGAGAGAAAGGGCAACAAGCGCAGTCATTATTTTGGTAGTGCTTGCCAT
>JAFQWR010000138.1 GCA_017407365.1 Clostridia bacterium | reverse complement strand
AGCTGGGTAGCAAGGCATACACCCGCCTGAAAGTTTACGCAGGCGAAACCCACAACCAGCAGGCACAGCAGCCTGTGGTACTCGACTGATAGGAAGGGAGATAGAAGAACATGTATACCAGTGCAAAGCCCTACTTCTACGGAACCGGTAGAAGAAAGAAGTCCATCGCTCGCGTTCGTCTGTATCCCGGCACGGGTGCCATCACCATCAACGGTAAGACAATCGACGAGTATTTCGGTCTGGAAACCCTCAACCTCATCGTAAACCAGCCCTTCGCTGTAACCTCTACCGAGGGCAAGTTCGATATCGTTGCCAACGTAAAGGGCGGCGGTCTGTCCGGTCAGGCAGGCGCTATCCGCCACGGCGTTTCCCGCGCTCTGCTCGCAGCAGACGAGGCAAACAAGCCCGCTCTGAAAGCTGCCGGCTTCCTGACGCGCGACCCGAGAATGAAGGAAAGAAAGAAGTACGGTCTGAAAGCCGCACGTCGTGCTCCCCAGTTCTCCAAGCGCTGATTTTATACTTGGTTTACAAAAGCCCTGCTCACGCAGGGCTTTTTGTTTTTCGTTGGGCGGTGCCTTGGTGCCGCCGTTTTTTATTATATAGGTACGGTGACGAAGGGAGTTTGCTTTGTTAGGCTCACTCCCCCACCCGCTGGCGCGGGAGCCCCCTCGGGAGGGGGCCTTCTTGCAGGGCTTTTTGTATCATTCAGCTGCCTATTGACAAACACGGAAAAATATGGTATACTGTAATTGTTGTTTTTACAACAAATGGAGGAAGATGTGAGGGAGCGGTTTAAGAGCTTTACATTGCTGATGGCAAGCATCAATCGCAGTATTCGCCGTATGAAGGCAGAAGAAATGGCGGAATTTGGTCTGAAAACAGGACACGTTTCCTGTTTGTACTATCTTTATCGCCATGGGGCGCTGACACCAACAGAGCTGTGTCTTTTATGCGAAGAGGACAAGGCAAATATTTCCCGATCGATCGATTTTTTAGAAAAAAGTGGGTATCTTGTCAGTGAAGGGGATGCAGCCCGTCGCTATAAGCGATCGCTTGCTTTAACGGAGCAGGGCGAACGGATCGCCCGTGATCTGGAAGCAAGAATCAATGCCGTGCTGGCGAATGCAGGCAAGGGCGTCTCGGATGAGGAGCGTGCCATTATGTACCGCTGTCTGGAAACGATCAACAGTAACCTTCAAAGCATTTGCGATGAGTATGATAGAGAAAAACGAGAACACGGATCCATACAGGAGGAAACAGTATGAACGAATACGTTATTTGTACCGACTCCGGCTCGGATATCAAGCCGGCTACCCTTGCGGAATGGGGTGTCCCCTGCCGTAGCCTGACCTTCCGCTTCAATGATGCGGAAACCGAATATGACAACGACGGTATGGAGATCAAGACCTTTTACGATAAGATGCGCGCAGGTGCCGTAGCCAAAACTGCCGCCGTCAACGCCGAGGCGTTTTCCGAGGAATTTGAAAAGGTCCTCTCAAAGGGGCAGGACCTGCTCTATATCGGCTTTTCCTCGGGGCTTAGCACGACCTACAATTCTGCCCGCCTTGCCGCCGAGGCACTGCGCGAAAAATATCCCGATCGCAAGATCCTCACCGTCGACAGCCTTGCCGCCTCGGCAGGGCAGGGGCTTCTCGTCTATCTGACCCTGCAAAAAAAGCAGGAGGGTGCCACGTTGGAGGAAGCCGCCGCCTTTGCGGAGAAGATCAAGCTGAACATCTGCCATT
>JAFQWR010000137.1 GCA_017407365.1 Clostridia bacterium | reverse complement strand
TCTTCGCCCGTGCAACAGCAAATTCCCTTGGCGCAGTAATCCTCTCCCTTGCCATTTACAAGTCCGCCCGCAAAGCCACTCGGCCATCCGTCTTCATCGTAGAGCCATACCTCTAAGCCGTATTTTTCCGCCTCGGTTATGGCTGCACGGCATGCGGCCATCCATTCCTTGCCAAGATACGGCACCTTTAGCCCTCCACGGGCATGAAGGAAAACACCCCCATAGCCTGCGGAAGCAAACTCACGAACCTGACTGCGGATCTCATCCACCTGCAACGATCCGTTAAACGCCCAAAAGGCCTTATTGCGATAAGTGATTTTTTCCATTGGAACCCCTTTGAATAAATCGATAAAAGCAAATAAGCAAACAAACGGCAGAATTTTCCTTCTGACGGTTGCTTGTTATCCTATATATAATATATACTCTATAATTATTCCTCTAATTATACCCTGTCTTTTCTTTTCAAAAAGTAATGCTACTCGTGTAGTAAGACTCGTAATAAAAAAAGACCGACTACTCAAAAAAAACTCTTTACCGTGAAGCTTTTCGTTTTTTACGCCCAATCCGGCGGTTTCGTTGCAGCGCCCCTTTATCGCACAACGTTATGCGTACAGCTACTTATGCTATACGAGTAGTCTTAAGTCACATTATTATTTTACCACAAAACCTCCTGCTTGTCAATACCTTTTTGAAAAAAATTTTTTCCTGTTTTTCTTTCGTTCCTGTTCGTGATTGATTTATTCCGTCAATATTAAGACAATCCTCTCAACATCACGGATAATGCGCCAAAAAAATTGTCGATTTTTGCAATTTATATAACAATATTTTTTCTGAATTTTTTTGATTTTTCCACTGTTTTCTTGCCTCTGAGCAGTCCTTTGCCTCTACTTCCCTCTCCCCTTACGGCAAACAAAAAGGAGCCTTTTCTTTTCAGAAAGACTCCCCGCGGTTTATTGCTTTTTCTGCATGATCTTGACCGCCTGATACACGTGCGATACACCGATCAGCTGAATTTTATCCTTGTATTTTTGCAAAAGCTTCAAATTGCTTTTGGGCAGAATGATGCGCTCAAAGCCAAGCTTCACGCATTCCGCTACACGCTTTTCGATCTGCGGCACAGCACGCACCTCGCCCGTTAAGCCAACCTCACCGAGAATTGCCGTTTTATTTCCGAGTGTGGTATTAGAAAGAGCAGACGCAACAGAAAGCAGAATTGCAAGATCCTGCGCAGGCTCGATGATGCGGATGCCGCCCATTGCATTTACGTAGACATCCTGGTTGGCTGTGGAAAGATTTGCCCTCTTTTCGAGCACGGCTAGTATTACCACCAACCGATTATAATCGATACCAAGACTCATTCTGCGCGGCGTTCCGTACACCGTGGATGAAACAAGCGCCTGCAGCTCTACCAAAAGGCATCTGCTGCCCTCCATCGTGGCAGTTGCAACGGCACCAGCCGAAACGCCTCTGTTTTCTGAAAGCAAAAGCTCGCTGGGGTTTTCCACGCCAAAGATACCGTCTCCGCGCATTTCAAATACGCCGATTTCGTTCGTCGAGCCAAAACGGTTTTTTGCCGCACGCAGAATTTTGAAGGCGCCGGAGTTTTCTCCCTCAAAATACAGCACGGTATCTACCAGATGCTCCAAAACCTTGGGACCTGCCAGCGTGCCCTCCTTGGTGACGTGCCCGACCAAAAACACGGCAGTGCCGCTTGCTTTTGCCGCACGCATCAAGCGAAGCGCACACTCGCGGATTTGCGTTACGGAGCCTGCCGTTGCGCTCAGCTCGGGTGTGTAGATTGCCTGCACGGAATCCACCACCGCAAGCGCATAACCACCCGTTAAAATCTCCTGCGCTATTTCATCCGCATTCGTTTCGTTCAGCACAAGCATATTCTCGCGGGAAACACCAAGACGGTCGCAACGCATTTTTACCTGATAGCAGCTTTCCTCTGCCGAAACGTACATACAGCTTGCGTTTTGTGCGGCGAAGGCGCATACCTCTGTCAGCAGGGTGCTTTTGCCCACACCGGGGTCGCCGCCTATCAGAACAAGCGAGGCAGGCACTACGCCGCCTCCAAGCACGTTATCCAGCTCGTCTATGCCGCTGGAAAAGCGACGGAAGCTTTCGCCCTCTAATTTTGTCACAGGCTTGGGCTTGTTTGCACCTGTGGGCGTATATTTCCGTTTACTGCTTGCGCCAAACGCCTGCATGGGCGCTATTTCCTGCTCTTGCATGGTATTCCAATTGCCGCAGGTAGGGCATTTTCCCATCCATTTCGACGAGATATAACCGCATTCCGCGCAAATATATTGTGATGTGGCCTTTGCCATACACTACTCCTTCCTCTCCCTTTCTTTTATTTCGGTTTGCGGTGTATAATTCTACCGAAAGTGTCAACAATCGGATTATCTCAAAAGCAACCGAAGGGAGGTTATTATGAAAAATTTCTTTACTAAGGCCGTTGGCTTTTTTAAGCGCAACGCATATTACTGCTTACTTGCCGTAAGCGTACTGGCAATCGGCGCGCTTGTTACCGTGGGCATCATCAAAAACAACGAGCAACAAAGCGTTTTGCAGCCCTCGCCCGATCAGTCCACAGAAGCCCCGAGTGACGGCAACACCGATAAAGAGCCCGATCAGAGCGTAGCCGCCACGCCGATCGTATTTGCTCTGCCCTTAAAAACGAACGAGGTTTTAACCGAATTCTCTCTTTCACAGCACGTATGGAACGAAACCTTAAAGCGCTATGAAATTCACGACGGCATCGATTTTGCCGCCGCAAAGGGCGATTCTGTTTACGTGATGTACGACGGAACGGTTACCGACATTACCACCGACCTGCTTCACGGAACGGTCATTACGGTAGATCACGGAGACGGACTGACCAGCATCTACGCCTCTCTTGACGAAAGCACCGCAGTGAAAAAGGGTGATCGCCTGAAAAAGGGTGACTATATCGGCAGTGTTTCGGATACCGCATACAGCGAGCTCCTGCTTGGCAACCATCTGCACATTGAGGTGCAAAAAAACGGCGAGCCCGTAGATCCCTCCGATTATATCGTGTTTGACAACAAATAAGCGCGCGCAAATAAGCACAAAGAAAAATGGGCTACCTCAGTATTGGGGCAGCCCTGTTTTTTTGCAATTATGCCAGGTTGTGTTCTTCCTTATACTGCAACAGCGCTTGCGCAAGCTGATCGGGGCAGGAAGTTTTATTGCGGCACTGGATACCCTGCAGCTTTGCAATAATCTCATCGATATGCTTGCCCACGCATAAGCGGGAAACACCCTGCAGATTACCGCTGCAACCGTTCAGAAATTTGAGATCCGTTAAAATGCCGTTATCGTCTACGTGAAAAATAATCTCCTTCGAGCACGTACCCTGCGTACGGTAAATTGCCATATATAGTTCCTCCGTAAAATTATTAACTGATGATACGCTTTAATCCACCAAAAGGTCGTACAGCGTTGCATACACCTGCGGCGCACGCTCCTCCCACTGCGAGGCAATACGCTTTGCCGTTTGCCTGCCCGTTACGTTAAGCTTTAATTCAAGCACCGTCTGCGCAGGCTCT
>JAFQWR010000136.1 GCA_017407365.1 Clostridia bacterium | reverse complement strand
ATGTTGTTGGTGTAGATCAGCTTAACAAACACGTAGCAGGGTAGCAGCTTGCGGTTGACTACCTTACGCTTACCGTTCTTTTCCTCGATGGTTTGCTCGAGGGGGATCTGAATGTCGGTGATAAAGTCTTGCAGGTTGTTGTTTTCGATCAGCTTTTCCAAGCTGTCCTTAACCATATTCTCATAACCGGAATAGGTGTGTAAGACGTACCACTTTGCACTCTCTTCCATGTGTCAGCCTCTTAAACGTTGGTCAGCAGCTTGAACAGCTCTAATAAGCCAATATTAAATAAGCTGATAACCACAAGGAAAACCGCAACAACGACTAAAACGATGCCGGTGTTTTTTACGGTTTTGCCAAAGGTAGGCCAGGTAACCTTTTTCAGCTCGGAAAATACTTCCTTGATCTTATGCCACAAGCGTTTGAAGATATTGGGTTTCTTTTCGGTTTTTTCAACCACTTTCGTTTCCGCCATGGGGAACCTCCTTTACTCCTTCAATAGAGACAGGTAATATAAGCAAGAGCCCAAAAGCCTTACTTAGATTCCTTATGCATGGTGTGCTTCTTGCAGAACTTGCAATACTTCTTGATCTCTAAACGGTCGGGATCGTTCTTTTTGTTCTTCATCATGTCGTAATTTCTTTGCTTGCATTCGGTACAAGCGAAGGTGATTTTTACTCGCATTTTCGTCAAATCCTTGCATAAAAATTAACACCCCCTACAGGGATGCCCAAATATTCTACCATATAATCAAGCAATTGTCAAGAAAAAACTTGCGCTATTTGAAAGGATTTTTTGTGTGTAAGCAAGTTTTTTTTCAAAATCACACGCTTTTCCCTTTCAACTGTAAAGCCTTGTGTTTTTCATGCTTTTTGATGCACGGCGCTCGTGCTTTTTGGGGAAGGTCGCATAAAATCAAGCAGACAGAAAGCTTGCTTATGCAGCAAAAAAACGGCGGACGCCCTTCTTGCTGTATGCTGCTACGCACCTTTACGTGCGCACGCGCGTATAACCTAATATATTATAGCATATTTTTTGTAATAGGGCTACTGTTTTGGTGGTGTTTTCTAAAAAGAGAAAAAATTGTAAAAACCTGTAAAATATATTTGACAAACCCGATAAAAAGTGGTATAGTATATAGGCATTAAAGCAGAAGCGGAAACGCTTTTCACCATTAGACCGTAGTTTGAAGTGGTTTCGATAGCCTTATTCCTTGCGTAGCCGTATGGCGCGCAGCTTATTTTGGGTGACGATCTGCTTGGCGGTCGTCCCTTTTTTTTCGCATTATATTTCGGAGGTAAACACCGATTAAAGAGTTACAGATCAATCACGACATTCGTGACAAAGAAGTGCGTCTGATCGATGAAGACGGCACGCAGCTTGGTATCGTATCGGGCGCAGAGGCGCATCGCCTTGCAGAAGAGAAGGAATTGGACCTTGTGAAGATTTCACCCAACGCAGTTCCTCCCGTTTGTAAGCTGATGGATTACGGTAAATACCGTTACGAAACGATCAAAAGGGAAAAGGAAGCACGCAAAAACCAGCACGTCGTAGAAATCAAAGAGGTATGGCTCTCCATGACCATTGACGACAACGATTTGCAGGTGAAAGCAAAGCAGGCCCGCAAGTTCTTGCAGGCAGGCAACAAGGTTAAGGTGTCTATCCGAATGCGCGGTCGCCAGAATGCGCACGCAAGCATGGGTGTAGACGTTATGAACGAGTTCTTTGAGCAGCTTAAAGATGTTGCTCAGCAGGAACGCAAGCCTCTCACCGAGGGTAGAAACATCATCATGATCTTAGGGCCGCAAAAAGCCTAAACGATAATATTTTCGCGCATAGATTATGCGCAAGCAGGAGGAACACGATATGCCCAAACAAAAAACGCACCGCGCATCTGCGAAACGTTTCGAACTGACCAAAACCGGCAAGATCAAACGTGCAAGAGCGTACAAGAATCATATCCTGAACAAGAAGGACCGCAAGAGAAAGCGTAACTTAAGAAAAGGCGCTTTGGTTGACAGCACGCAGGTTAAGAACGTGCGTCTGATGATCCCCTACAAATAAGCCGCGTGCTATTTGCAAGACACACACCATTATCGGAGGTAATTTAAAATGGCAAGAATTAAACGCGGTGTTAACGCCGTTAAGAAACGCAGAAAAATCTTAAAGCTCGCCAAAGGTTATTTTGGCGCAAAGTCTAAGCTCTACCGTGTAGCTCGCGAAGCGGTTATGAAATCGCAGGCGTATGCATACGTTGGCAGAAAGCAGAAGAAGAGAGATTTCCGTCAGCTCTGGATCGCTCGTATCAACGCAGGCGCTCGCATGAACGGTCTTTCCTACAGCAAGCTGATGTTTGGCTTAAAGCAGGCAGGCATCAACTTAAACAGAAAGGTTCTGGCAGATATGGCTGTCAACAACTTTGAGGCTTTCTCTGCTCTTTGCGAGCAGGCTAAGGCTAAGCTCGGCTAATTATTTAGCATCAACGGGGACGCAGTACCTGCTGCGTCCTTTTTTTGAGTGAAACGGACTTTCCCTTATGCGGGAGCCCGTTTTACCGAATGTATAGGAGCGATATGAAGAAGATATCCTCGGCGCATAATCCTCTGGTTGTTGCCGCCTTTAAGCTCAAACAGAAAAAATACCGCAAGCAAACGGGCTTATATCCCGTAGAAGGTATCAAAATGGCAAGGGAGGCCCTTTTGTGTGGGCAGACCGTGCAGACTCTGTTTGTCCGCGAAAGCGAGGAGCAGGCGTTAAACGATCTGATTCTTCTTGCGGAGGCAAGGGGCACAGAGGTGATTTCTCTTTCGGAGGAGGCTTACGGAAAGCTGAGCGACACCGTGCAATACAGGGAGTTATTGCGCTTGTTAAGGGGGGCTTTGGTGATTTCCGGATGCCTGAGGGAAGCTTTTTGGTGCTGGATCGGATTTCCGACCCCGGCAACCTTGGCACCATCATCCGTACGGCGTGTGCCACTGGCTTTTCGGAGCTGTATCTCATCGATTGCGTGGATCCCTTTTCGGATAAAACGGTGCGCAGCTCTATGAGTGGCATCTACCACGTCAGGCTGATGACCTGCACCGAGGAGGAAGCACTTTCACTTGCAGGGGAGGCGTCGCTTTATGCCGCTGATATGGGTGGCGAGAATATCTTTCGCATGGCGTTACCCAAGGGAAAAATCGGCTTTATCATCGGCAATGAGGCAAACGGCGTGAGCAGTGCTCTGTTTGGCGGTGTCACGGGTGTATGCTCGTTGCCCATGCAGGAGGGCTGTGAATCCTTGAATGCAGGCGTGGCGGCATCCGTGCTTATGTATCGCGTTTATGCAGAGCAAATCAATCAATAACGGAGGTTTTATTTATGTCCGGTCATAGCAAATGGGCGAATATCAAAAATAAGAAGGCAAAGGGTGATGCGGCTCGCGGCCGTATTTTTACCAAATTGGGTCGTGAAATTGCGGTTGCCGTTAAGGCAGGCGGTCCCGATCCCAGCACCAACGCAAGGCTTTACGACGTAATCGCAAAGTGTAAGGCTGCCAATATGCCCAACGATAATATTCAGCGCGGCATCAAAAAGGCATCCGGCGAATTGGGTGCAGTAGATTACGAGGCAATCACCTACGAGGGCTACGGCATCGGTGGTGTTGCAGTAATCGTTGAAACGCTTACCGACAACAAAAACCGTACGGCGGCAGACGTGCGCCATTGCTTCGACAAGTTCGGCGGCTCTATGGGCACGGTTGGCAGCGTATCGTATATGTTCGACCGCAAGGGCGTCATCGTTGTAGAGCGCACCGCAAAGATCGATGAGGATACCTTAATGGAATATGCCTTAGAGGCAGGTGCAGACGACATCATCACCACCGACGATGCGTTTGAGGTTTACACCTCGCCTGCAAGCTTTTCTGAGGTCAGAAACTACCTGGAAGAAAAGGGTCTGGAATTCCTCTCTGCGGAAATCAGCATGATTCCTCAGAATATGGTTACCATCGATGGCGAAAAGCTCACGAAGTTTATGAAGATGCTCGATCTTTTAGATGAGAGCGACGACGTGCAAAACGTTTATCACAATGCAGATCTGCCCGAGGAGGAGGAAGAATAATCCTCCTTTTTGGGAACACTCCGTCATAAGCAGTGCTTTAATCGGAATTCCGCATATTTTGCTTCTGTTATTCAGAGAATCGGCGCGGATGAAGAAAAAAAGAAAAGCAGGCTTTGGCGGATTTTTTATTCTATGAAACATTTTCGTTCTTCTGTTATTATTGTTGACATTCCTTTTTTTCGGTGATAGAATAATAAGTACAGATGCTGTTGCGGCTTTTTTTCGCACAGAAAGGAGAAACCCTTTGAAAATCATCATTGCAGGAAGCGGCAGAGTGGCTGAAGCGCTTGTAAAGCAGCTTGTCGCCGAGGGTGACGATCTCACCGTTATCGCTAACGATGCAGAACTGATCAGCTCATTTGTTGAGCACTATGACGTTATGGCTATGGCAGGCAACTGTGCGTCTATGCGCGTGCTGAAGGAGGCAGGCGTAGAGGGGGCAGATGTTTTAATTGCCGCCACAGGGATCGACGAGGTGAATTTGCTGTGTGCCATGACTGCACACGGCTTGAATGCTAAGCTGCACACCATTGTGCGTGTGCGTAACCCCGAATACACCGAGCAGATCTACGCCATGAGAGAAACCTTCGGTATTTCGTTGGTATTCAATCCCGAGCATTACGCAGCAATGGAAATTGAGCGTCTGCTCAAATACCCGGGTTTTTTGAAAAGAGATTTCTTTGCAAAGGGCAGAGTGGAAATCGTTGAGCTTAAGCTGGATGCGTCCAGTAAGCTTTGCAACTTGCCCCTGTGTGATCTCGGTACTGTTGTAAAAAGCCGCGTTTTGCTTTGCGCAGTGCTTCGTGGGGATACTGCATTGATTCCCGACGGTAACTTTGTGCTGAAGGAGGGAGATAAAATCTTCGTCACCGCACAAACGAGCGAGCTGTCTAAAATGCTTGCCAATCTTGGTATTACCGCGCACAAAACGCGTAACGTTCTGATTGCGGGCTGTGGTACCACAGGTTACTATCTTGCGCAGGCGTTAAGCAAGGATAAAATCGGTGTTACGGTTATTGAAAAAAGCATGGAACGCTGTCTGGAGCTTTCGGACAAGCTGAAAAACGTGAGCATCATCTGCGGTGACGCAAGAAACCAGGAGCTGCTCAGCAGCGAAGGGCTTGGTGAGGCGGATGCCCTGGTTACGATGACGGGGCACGATGAGCTGAACGTTATTGTTTCCATGTACGGCAATGCCTGCAACGTGCCACAGATTATCACCTGCCTGGATCGCCTTGACGACAGTAAAATTATAGACAGCCTGCCCTTAGGCAACGTAGGCTCTCCCAAAACGCTGTTCTGTGATACCATTGTGCGCTATCTGCGTGCAATGAAAAATCAGGCAGGGGCAGCAACCACCATTCACTATATTGCAGAGGGAGAGATCGAGGCGTTAGAGTTTATCATTGACGAAAACGCTATGTATTGTGATATTCCCTTAAAGGATCTGAAGCTGAAAAAGAACGTTCTGATTGCTTGCATCACAAGCAAGGGCAGTATTGAGATTCCCGGCGGTAATTCCGTTTACAGAAAGGGTGATATTGTCATTGTTGTAAGGGCCTGCGAGGATGTTATTTTGCAGTTCAACGATATTTTTGCATAGGAACCGTGTATGAATTATAAAATGTTAGGGCGCTTTCTTTCGCTCATTCTTGCGATTGCGGCGTTATTTATGATACCAGCTATGGGTATCAGTCTGTACTGCAGAGAAATGCGCACGGTAATGGCGTTTGCAATTACAATCGGTATTATGCTTGCCGTATCCCTTGTGCTCCGTCTTTTAACGCGTAATGCTAAAAAGGATTTTTTTGCGCGAGAGGGGCTTCTCAGTGTAGGCACGGGCTGGATTGTGATGAGTGCGTTTTCTTGCCTGCCCTTTGTCATTTCAGGGGCAATTCCCAATTATATTGATGCGCTTTTTGAAATGGTCTCCGGCTTTTCCACTACGGGTGCATCAATCATTACCGACCTGACCGTTATCCCCAAGGGGCTTTTGTATTGGCGTAGCTTCAGTCATTGGCTGGGCGGTATGGGTGTTCTTGTGTTTTTGCTTGCCATTGTTCCCGTAGGTGGAAAGAGCGAGGGCTACACCATGCACATACTGCGTGCGGAAAGCCCGGGACCCAGCGTTGGTAAGCTTGTGCCGAGAATCAGGCAAACGGCAAAAATGCTGTATCTTTCGTACATTGTGTTAAGCGTGCTGTGCTTCATCTTTTTACTGTGCGGAAAAATGCCCCTGTTTGAAGCATTATGCACGATGTTCGGCACGGCGGGCACGGGTGGCTTTGGTGTGTTGAACGACAGCCTTGCAAGCTATTCTCCCTATATCCATTGGGTGGTCACGGTGTTTATGCTTTTATTCGGCATAAACTTCAGCGTGTACTATCTTCTGCTTTTACGGCAGTTCCGTGCCGTTATTAAGGACGAGGAGCTTCGTCTGTACTTTTTTATCGTAGTCATCAGCGTTGTGCTGATTGCCGCCAACATCCTTTCCTGTACCGAGCTCAAGCTGACAACGGAGGAGGGGATTCGGCAGGCAGCATTCCATGTGGTAAGCGTTATCACTACAACGGGCTTTTCCATTTCCGATTACGATATCTGGCCTGCTCTCTCAAAAGCCGTTCTGTTTCTGCTTATGTGGTGCGGTGCGTGTGCAGGCAGCACGGGGGGTGGCTTCAAGTGTGCAAGAATTCTGATTCTGTTCAAGGCGATCAAGCGTAATTTTTTACAGATATTAAAGCCGCATAAGGTGGAGGTTGTTCGTATCAACGATAAAAATATCGACGAAAAGCTTGTAACAAACACCGCTTTTTATTTTGTGATATATTTGATGATCATATTGGCAAGCTTTTTGTTGATTTCGGTAGACGGCGGCTCGGTAGAAACAAATCTTACTGCCGTTCTTGCCTGCTTCAACAACATCGGTCCGGGGTTTGATGCCGTAGGCCCAAGCTGTAATTTTTCGGGCTTCAGTATGTTTTCTAAGCTGATTCTCACCTTTGATATGCTTGCAGGCAGATTGGAAATCTTTCCGATTGTGCTCTTACTGCATCCCAAGGCGTGGAAAAGAGGGTAAAATATAGCCGTCGGAGTATTTCCGACGGCTTTTTTATATCTGCTTCTGTAAATCAGACATAATTCCCTTCCCTTGCTCATAGAGTGAACTATACTGTATGTAAGGAGATAGGGCTATGAAACGATTGCTTTTATTTGGAGTTGCTGTTATATTTGTGCTGTGTGGGCTTTGCGGCTGTAACGGAAATAAGCTTATGTATACCGATCAGCTGAGCGAAATCCGCGATAACGTATACATAGGAGAATCGGAGCATTTTGAGGTATGCGTGTATACGGGAGAGCGCGAGCAGCCCTATCGGTTAGATGGCATTGCCGAGCCGATGGTAGATTATTTCCTGATCACCGTCACACCAAAATTTACGGTGACGGAGGAGGATTCCGTATGCTGTACGGTAAAGATTGAGGGTAAAAAATATGAAAAAAGGCTTGAAAAGCATCCGTTCAGGGCGTGCTTTGTTGCAGATCTGTGCGATCTGAATACCGATCAGGATGCCCTCAGCATCAACGTTACAGCACAGCATTACGATGAGGATGTAACGGTAAGCTCGGTGCTGAAAAAGGACTGCGTCACCCTTTCGGAGGCAATGGAAAAGGGCTTTACGCATTTGAAGGATAGCATCGAGCGCACCAAGGATGGCAAGGATTACCGCTGTGAAATACAGGTAAAGCTGACGTATCAGCACAAGTTCAACGAGGATAGGCTGTATTGGCATATTCTGGTTGCCGATTGCGATGGCGGT
>JAFQWR010000135.1 GCA_017407365.1 Clostridia bacterium | reverse complement strand
TTTTACAGTGCGATAGATGTGGTGGGGCTTGCGTTTATTTAGCGCGTGCCTTTTTCCTGAATAATCAAAAAAATAGCACCCTTCCCGAGGCGTAATATGGGAGGGGTGCTTTTGGTATGGAAAACGGAGTGAAGGGGCTCCGTGCCCATGGCTTGTGGAAGCCTTTCCCTGAAAATGCTTAGGGGAAAGGGGTAATTGAGGCTTACAGCCTGCTTGCGTAAGAAAGAATCAGAGCGGCAAGCTCTTGCTTTTCTCTGTCGTTATTCACGGAATTCAGTTCCTTGATGCGGTTATAAGAGGTCATCAAGGTGATGTCGGTAGAGCCGATATATTTGGAATTGCGTAAAATCATGGCAAACTCGGTCAGAGAGCAGAGGAAGCGGTAGTCCTCCGAAAGCTCGTTTTGCAGCATACCGTAGTCGCCTGCGTATTCCTTCGTGATAATCTCGCCCTCGCGGTCTGCGTCCTTGTATTTGATACGGAAGGTGAATGCAAAGTCGGAGGCGGTGGTAGAGGTATCGCCCGACGGTCTGCCCGTGGGAGCAATCTCAAAATCGGAGCCCTGCGGTATTACCTCGTAAAGCACGGTTACGCGCTGACCTGCGCCAACCTCGCCGCCGTCCGTCTGGTCGTTTTCAAAATCGTCAGAGGAGATTTGTCTGGTATCGTAGCCAATGATGCGATAGCCCTTAACCAGAGCGGGGTTGAAATCCACCTGCAGCTTAACATCCTTTGCAACGGTGGTCAGATGAGAAATCTTTTCGCTGAACAGAGTCTCGGCGTAACCGATGCTGTCAACATAAATATAGTTGCCATCGCCGTATTGAGCCATGATATCCAGCTTGGAATCGTGCAGGTTGCCGTCACCGTAGCCAAGCGTGGTGAGGTATACGGTCTGCTCCTTTTCGATGCATTCCTGACGGAGCGATTGCACCAGCTCGGTGAATTCATCGTCAGAGGTAGGTCCAACGTTAAAGTCGCCGTCCGTTGCAATCATAACACGGTTGTTGCCGCCGGGAATGAAGTATTTATGCGCAAGCCCATACGCCTGCTCCAATGCATTGTAGGCGTAGGTAGCACCGGAGGCATACTGCTTTTCAATCAAAGATATCATTTCTGCTGCGTCTGCAACAGACTTGTTTTCAAACAGTACCTTGCTTTCGTAGGAATAGGTGATAACGGTTAAGCGGTCGTATTCGCTCATACTGCCAATCAGATACCCCAGCGATCTCTTTACGTAAGGGAGCTTATTGTAGGCGGTCATAGAGCCTGAAATATCCATCAGAAAGACGTAGTGCGCCGCCTTGCGCTCTGTTTCCCTTGCCTTCAACGAAATGCGCAGAAGATAGCTTTCCTCGTTCCAGGGCGTGTGACCCATTTCGGTTACAACACCAAAAACCTCGCCTGCCTCGGGCTCGGGTACGTTGTATTTGAAGTAATTGATGAATTCTTCCGCTCTTACTGCGTCAGAGGGTACGCTCTGACCGCTTTGAATCAGATCGCGCACACGCGTGTAGGATGCGGTGTTGACGTTTGCCGTGAAGGAGGAAAGAGGATATTCCTCAGCTAAAATAAAGCCAAGCTCCTCGTATTCGCGGTATTCATCGTTGGTGTCCTCAGAGGAATCCATACTGCCGCCGGTGTCGGGAGTAGCGTTGGGGTACATCGGCTTCATATCCCCCATGCCACAGGCAAACAGTGCAAAAACCGTGATGACGGTGATAAGTAATGCAATAGCCTGTAATAATTTCTTTTTCATAAATAACCTCCGTTATTAAAAAAGGATGCAGAAGAGGTGTTTTTCCGCCCCCTTTGTTATTCCTTACACTTATTAGACACACGAGAGTGCTGTTTTGTTGGTAAAAAATAAAAAAAGAGAGAAAAAATTTTCTCTCCTTCTTTTTTTAGGTTATCTGCCGCCCGTCAGACGCTGACGGATGTCCTCAACGGCGATTTTGCATTTTGCGTTCGTTTCGATTTCCTTGGCAACCTTATCTCTTGCGTGCATTACGGTGGTGTGATCTCTGCCGCCCAGCGTCTGACCGATGGAAACAAGGGGCAGAGTGGGAATCAGCTGAGTGATCACGTACATACATACCTGACGGGGCTCTACAAGCTCCTTGTTGCGACGCTTGCCGCAGATGCCCTCCTTGGTGATGCCGTAGTATTCGCAAACCACGTCGATTACGCGGTCGATGGTAAGTGTTTCCTTTTTGGATTCTACGTAATCCTTCAAAGCCTCGGTGGCGTCTGCAAGCTCTACCTTTTGCTTGCCCGTAAGAGAAGCATACAGGGTGATGCGGGCTAAGATGCCCTCCATCTCACGGATGTTGTGAATGGGCTGAGAGGCTATGTAATCGTACACGCTTTCGTCTACGTTGTATTTTTCGCTTTCTGCCTTCTTTTTCAGAATGGCGATTCTCGTTTCCAGCTCGGGCGGCTGAATATCAGCGGTCATACCCCATTGGAAGCGTGTGCGTAAGCGGTCCTGCAGCTCGGATAAATACTGCGGTGCGCGGTCTGAGCTGATGATAATCTGCTTGCCGTTCTGGTGTAAATCGTTAAACGTGTGGAAAAACTCCTCCTGGGTAGAGGGCTTATTCTCGATAAACTGAATATCGTCAATCATCAGCACGTCTACACTGCGGTATTTTTCGCGGAAGCGCTTGGAGGAATCCTCGCCGCGGATGCTACCCTCCTTGATGGCGTCCACCAGCTCGTTTACAAAGCGCTCGCTCGTGGTGTAAAAAACACGGAGCTCAGGACGGGTTTTGCGTAAGGAGTTGCCGATTGCGTGCATCAGGTGCGTTTTGCCCAATCCGCTTTCGCCGTAGATGAACAGAGGATTGTATGCCTTGCCGGGATCCTTTGCAACAGCCATTGCTGCGGCGGTTACGAATTGGTTGGATTTACCTACGACAAAGCTTTCGAAGGTATATTTGGGGTTGAATTTTAATTCTTCCTCCTCCTGCAGCAGGGTAAAATCTGCGGCAGGCTCTTCCTCCTCGCTTTCGGGCAGGGTATGCGTGCGCATATATTCGCCAAGATCGTGTGAGCTTAAAATCTTGATTTCGTTGACGTAAGGGTTCACCGAAAAGACAGCGTTTCTGAGCTCTGTCATATAGTGCTCCTTTACGGCGCGAAGACACATTTCAGTAGGGCTGATAAGCACTAAGGTGCTTTCGCGCACCTCTAAGGGCTCAAGCGACTGTAAATAGACCTGATAGCTTACCAGGTTGACGTTATGGTTGGTTTCGAGTGCAGCCATCACCGCTGCCCAAAAATCTTTTAGGTCTTTGCTCACGTTTCACCCTCCGTAGGGCGGTTCTTTGGTTTTCATTTTTGCAAAAGTATGGTATAATAGAACCGCGAAATGCGTTTAACACCCCAAAGAAGGGTGCTTCCTGCTACAAAATGTGGATAACTATTGCAGGCAGGGTATTTATTATAGCAAATTCCAACCGATTCGTCAAGTTAAAAAGGGGTATTTTTTTAGTGACGGTACAGCAAATTACAATGCGGAATTTCCGTAATTATCACGAGCAGACGGTGTGCTTCGGAGATCGGATCAATCTTGTGCTTGGCGACAACGCGCAGGGTAAGACCAATCTTTTAGAGGGCGTTTTTGTGCTGTGTGTGGGGAAGAGCCTCCGTGCAAGGGATAAAGACCTTATCCGTCAGGGGGAATCGCAGGCGGTGTTGGAATTTGTTGCAAGAAAAAGAAGCGGTAAGTCGGTCACAAAAATGGTGATTTCGGGCAGGGACAACAAGCGCATCAGCGTCAACGGCTTGCCGTTGAAGCGTACGGGTGAGCTTTTGGGCACGGTGGCCGCCATTTCCTTTCATCCGGAGGATCTGAAAATCGTGAAGGATGCCCCCGACAGCAGGCGCCGCTTTTTGGATGTGGATCTTTCGCAGGCGTATAAGGGGTATTATGCGGCACTTGGCAGATATCAGAAAATTCTGCTTTCCAGAAACAATCTGCTCAAAAGGTACGATGCCGCAGTATTGAAGGATCTTTTGTATCCCTACGACGTTCAGCTTGCGCGTGAGGGAAGTATCCTGATCAGATACCGCAGAGAATACGTGCAAAGGCTGGGTGTGGCGGCGGCAAAGTTGCACCGTATGCTGACGGACGGAAGAGAGGAGCTTTCCGTCACCTATCAAAGCACGTTAAAGGCAGAGGAGCAATTGGAGCAGGCGTTTACTGAGGCGCTTGCAAGCTGCTACGAAAAGGATCTGACGTTAAAATACACCACGGTCGGCCCCCACAGAGATGACATCAAGCTTGCCGTGGGAGAGATGGATATCCGTGTGCTTGGCTCGCAGGGGCAGCAACGTACGGCGGCGCTTTCGCTTAAGCTTGCTGAGTTAGAGCTTTTCCGTGAAATCTATGGGGAATATCCCATTTTGCTGCTGGATGACGTGCTGAGCGAGCTTGACGCAAGCCGTCAGCGCAGGCTGCTGGAAATCTGCGCAAGCGTGCAATCCGTTGTAACCGCAACACATATCGACGAAGCGTTGTTAGAGGGGCTTCCCGTTACGAAAATATACGTGAAGGGCGGTACGTGCGAGGTGTAGCTGTTGCGTGGTAAGCTGATTTGTAAACCGAAAGGGCTTTCCTTTTTGCAGGGGAGCCCTTTTTGTATGCGTGCAGGCTTTTCCCATGCACCAATACTTACAAAAGATAAAATCTGTGAAACGAAGCTCTTTTCGTTCGTTGACTTACACGGACGCGTGTGATATAATATTGCAGAATTATGTTTTTTGCCGTGGCTGATGAAAAAGCCTTCCGAAAAAGAGAACGGCGGAGGAGGACGATTTGCGGTCGGACGCTTACAAAAGAACAAGACTTGCCTGCTATACAGCGTATTTTACCATGGCGTCGATATTCTGTCTGCCGCCGCTGTTGTTTGCGCATTTTCACAGCGAATACGGCGTTTCCTACACCCTGCTCGGTACGCTTGTACTGACGAATTTTATCACACAGCTTGGCGTTGATTTGCTGTTCAGCTTTCTGTCCAGACGTTGCAACATCGGGCTGATTATAAAAATTATGCCGCTGATCACCTTTCTGGGCTTAACGGCTTATGCGCTTTCGCCCGTGCTGTTTCCTGAGAGCGTTTACGTTGGCTTTCTGGTGGGCACGGTGCTGTTTTCGGTGTCAGCCGGGCTTTCGGAGGTTTTACTCAGTCCGTTGATTGCCGCACTTCCCTCAGAAAACCCACAGCGCGATATGAGCCTGCTGCATTCGCTGTATGCCTTTGGCGTGCTGTTTGTGGTAGCGGTCAGCTCTCTGTTTTTCGCCCTGTTCGGTGCTGACAATTGGCAGATATTAACTGCATTCTTTGCTCTTTTACCCGTGCTTGCTTCCGTGCTGTTTTTCCTGTCCCCCATGCCCGATATGAACAGGCAGGAGGGTAGCGAGGGGCAGGGCAATGCCTTTGGTAGGGTGGCAGGAATAGCGTTATGCGTGGGGTGCATCTTCTTAGGAAGCTGTGCCGAAAACGTAATGGCAAGCTGGGCGTCCAGCTATATCGAAAACGCTCTGAATCTGGATAAAATCTTCGGAGATATGCTCGGTATGGCTGCGTTTGCCGTTTTGCTTGGCTTTATGCGTATCTGGTATGCGAAAAGAGGGAAAAGCATTTTCCCCATTCTGCTTGGCGGTATGATCGGGGCGGCGGCGTGCTATCTTACGGCAGGTCTGGTAGAAAACACGTGGGTGGCGCTTTGTGCCTGTGCGCTTACCGGTCTGTTTGCGGCGATGCTTTGGCCGGGAAGCCTGATTATGATGGAGGAGAATTTGCCCGGTGTGGGAGTGGCGGCGTATGCATTGATGGCGGCAGGCGGAGATTTGGGCGCATCCGTTGCTCCCCAGCTGATGGGCTTTGTTGTGGATTCCGTTTCCGTCAGCAATTTTGCTTTGCAGCTCAGTGCAAGCACAGGGCTTACGGTAGAGCAGATTGGTATGAAGGCGGGTATGCTTGTTACGGCGATTTTTCCCATTCTCGGTGCTGTGCTGTTGATTTTTACCTTCCGCTATTTCAAGCGCCTGCATCAAAGCAGGGGTGTTTCCTTAAAGAAATAAAGGAACAACAAGCGAATAAGGAATGGCTCCTTCCCTTTTCATACAAATTAGTAGGGCAAAATGAAAGCAAAAAGAAACCGCGTAGGCAAATGAGATCCTGCGCGGTTGTTTTATGCCCAAAACGCCCTTGTTTTTGCTTGAAGCAAGCTGTGCTTAGGAGTTTTGCGTTGCAGAGTAATCTTGCGCTGTTTGCCCTTAAAAAGGGCTCTTGTGCGCCGGAGGTTATTGCTGTCGTGTTGGTGCGGGGAGGCAAAGCAGAAGGATCGGTAATAAAGCAAACAGCCCATTTGACGGCAGAAAGAGGAATGCTCTTGCATGAAAAAAGAGAGGATCGTTTATCGTGGCAGGCGAAGGTGTGCTTCCCATCAATCTTCCTGTATATACAAAAAAAGAGAGGACAGTTCATCCTCTCTTTTTGTATACCGTTTGTCTGATTATTCAGCTTTCTTTTCGTCTTCCTCGTCTTCCTCGGCAAGGTCCTCAGCATAAGCTTCAGCGTCAGCGGTGTTGTAGTTGCCTACGCGAACGTCCTTCAGCTCGCCATCCTCATCGGTGGTGGTGAATGCGCAGTAGCCGGTGTAGCTGTAATCGTCGGTGGTGTTGAAGAAATACAGAACGCCTTTTACAACGGTGGGCTTTAAGAAGGTGGTGTTAACAGCATTTTCGCTGAGATACTCAACCTCAAATACGGGGTTTTCGTTTACGTTGTAGGTGATGTCGACCACTGCCACACGGCTGTTTTCGAGGTAGTAGAGCTTACCCTCCTCAATATAAAGCATGGTGGGTGCAGCAGAGTGCGTCATGATAACGTTGGTTAAGCCTGCTACGTCGGAGGAATTGTAGTCGCTTGCGAAGATGCTCTTAGCCTGACGCTTGAAGCTCATCGTCTTGATGGTTGCGGTATTGGTGGTGGAGGTGTAGGTGCAAACCAGAGCCTCGGTACCGTCAATGGTGGTAACGTTTACGTTAGAAAGCGTTGCAAGCGAGGTGATGTAGTAGATCTCGCCGCCCTTTAAGCAGTAGTAGGTGGTAGCTGCTGCGGAGCCAACGGTGTCGTTACGGGTAAAGTAAAGGGTGCCGTCCTCGGTTGCAGCGATGGGCGTTACCGAAAGCTCAGCCTGTTCTGCATAGGTATTGTTGTTGTAGTTATACAGATAGGTCAGCTCTTTGTCGTTTTTATCCTTGATCTCGGTAGCCTCGCCGCCTGCAAACGAAACCTTGAAGAGCTTATTGTATGCTTCATAGGTGCCCGTTTCAGCAAATTCACCCGTCTTTTCTACCTGCTGGGTGTAGTAAAGGTTGCCGTCCTCGCCAAGCACGCTTGCCTGAATCTTTTCTGCAAGCTTGGTAGCGGTGGGCTTTTTAGCGGAAGCGTTGATGGAGTATGCCTCGGTGCCGTTTGCGTAAACGAGGTATACGGTTTTATCAGCCGCCTGCCAGAAGGTCATATTGTAGGAGTTGGAGTTGATGGTGGCGATTTCAACGGTATCCGTACCCGTAAGAGAGCAGGAGAACACGTCGAGATAGCTCGTCCATACGTTGCCGTCGGTATCCTTCTTTAAGCTGGGGGTGGTATAATAGATGCGGTTTTCAAAGATGTAGATACCGCAGTTTTTGTTTGCGTTGTAGTAGATTTTGGGAACGATAACCTCAGCGCCGGTGTTGGCTTTGGTTCTGCCCTTTTCGTCAGCGGCAACAACGGGGGTGCCGTCATCGTTCAGCTTGATGCGCATGATAGCGCCCTTTTCAGGCGTGCCAAAGGTGTTGTCTTCGGTGTAGGTCTGTGCGCCGTTTACAAAATAGAGGTAGCCACCCTTTTCAACTGCCATCGTGCCGTTGTTAACGACTGCGGCGGCTTCGTTATTCACACCCTGGGGTGCTTTGAAGCTGTTACCGCAAGCGGTAAGCGTCAGTGCTGCAATCAGCACGAGCAACAGGAAAGAAAAACTTTTCTTCATACAAATTCTCCTTGAGACCGTCTTTTCAAGTGCACGCAATTATGGTATGCGTTTTCACTTTAAGAATTTTTCACGTCTTAATATTATATAATAGATTTGAAAGATTTGCAAATCTTTTCTTTGCGTTTTTCAAATTTTTATGGCAGGTAGACTATGAAAAAGGAAAAAATAGGGGCTCGCAGTAGCTTTTCCGCTCTTTTGCCCGAGTTGATGCAGCTTTTTCAGGCGGCAAACGCACAAAAACAGACTCCGCAGGTGCCCGACACAAAAACAACGGCTGAGCCAAAACTCGCGGAGGCAGAGCATCCGTACGTAAAAATTCTGCGCAGGCACGAGGCAATCAGCAGGCGCATAGACGAGGCAGAGGCGGCAAGAAGGGGAAGAAAGGAATAATTGAAAAAAACAGGCAAAAAAAGGTGGCGTTTTTCGTGAAATTGCTGTATACTATACGGTAAGAAACGAAAGCACTCGTTTGCTTTGGTTACCAAACGAAGAAGAGGTCGCAAAAATGAAGGAGCTTACCCTTGGCATCATTGGCTTTGGAGGTATGGGCGGTTATCACGAAAGAACGTTGCGTGATTCGGGCGTTTTCCGTCTGACTGCCCTTTACGATACAGATGCGGAGGCTTGCGCCCGTGCGGAGGCATTGGGCTATCGCGCCGTAAAAAGCGTGGAGGAGCTTTGCGCTCTTTGTGAGGTTGTGCTGATTGCCACCCCCAACGACGTGCATCTGCCCTACGTTTTGCAGTGTGCGGCAATGAAAAAGCATGTCATCTGCGAAAAGCCCGTTGCCATGAGCAGTAAGGAATACGAGCAGATGATGGAAGCGGCACAGAGCAACGGGGTTGTCTTCTGTGCGCATCAGAACAGACGCTGGGACGCCGATTTTTTAACCGTGCGTGAGGTAATCCGCAGCGGAGCAATCGGCGAGGTGCAGTTGATTGAATCGCGCGTGATGGGCGGCAACGGTATACCGGGCGGCTGGCGTAAGCTTCCCGAATGCGGCGGCGGCATGATGATGGATTGGGGTGTGCATCTGATCGATCAGGCAATCACCGCCTTTTCGGAGCGTCCTTGCTCGCTGTATGCGCAATACAGCCATCAGCTTGGCTTTGCTGTGGATGACGGCTTCCGCTTGGAGTTGCATTACAAAAGCGGCTTTACCTACCGTATTACGGTGGATACCAACACCTTTCTGCCCACGCCGCGTTGGATGGTATGGGGGAAGGATGGCACGGCAACGGTCACCGATTGGAGCTTGAACGGCAGAATTGTCCGTCCGATTTACGATGAGGATCCGCATATCGAGGGAATCAAGGCGGGAAACGGGTTTACAAAAACCATGGCGTACCGCGGACATCATGCAACCTCAGAGCTTCCTCTTCCCACGGTTATAGAGGAGCCGCTTCCCTTCTATAAAATGTTCCGTGATGCGGTAATGGGGGTAGCGCCGCTTACCATCAGGCACGACGAGGTTCTTTTCGTCTTGAGGCTGATGGAGCTTGCATCCCGCTCTGCAAGGGAAAATCAGGTGCTGAGGGTGGATTTTTAACGGAAGAGGCGTTTTATTTGCTATCGCTGATTCCGGCTATAAAAACGGAGAGAGGTCGGATGCTTTTTCAGACGAAGAAAAAAAGAATCAGGGCGTATTTGCAGAAGCTTTCCCAAGAAGAGATGACCGCCTTTGACTGCTTGCTTTGCGATTATCTGAGCGGAGCACTTGCCAAAGAGATAGCAGCAATGGGAATCTGTAGGGCAGAGATTTGTATCGACTGGTACGAGGATGTGAAATGCATCGGTGTTCAGGGAAAATATCAGCGGTATTACGTGGACTTACAGATTTATCCGGAAATGTTTATGCTTTCTGCGGATCCGGACGAGCCGGAGTGCGAAAGGGATATTCCGCTTAATAGCAAGGAGCAGCTTTATGCTTGCGTTGCGGAAGCCCTGCTTGCGTTGAAATAATTTCATATGATATAATCCGTCTGCGGAAAAACGCGGCGGCTTTTTTGTTTGGTGCAGCATTGGCAAGGGAAATTATAAAAGAGCTACGTGCGGCGAGAAGAGCTGTGTTTATGTAGGTTGGTGTGGTTTTTTGTGATATTGAGTGGGATTTTTTCTGTGAATTTGTGAGGGATTGAGCAAATTGTTGCTATCTTTGATTGACAAAGGCTAATGATTATTGTATAATGAATAGGAAAGGCGGTACGCTGTTTGAAGATGCCGCATAGGAGGTTCTATTATGAATTACAACAGAGAGCAAATCGCAAAAATTTATGAGATCGCAAAGCAGACCTATGCTGCTTACGGTGTGGATACCGATAAAGTACTTGAGGAGTTTTACAAGCAGAAAATTTCGCTGCATTGCTGGCAGGGTGACGATATCGCCGGCTTTGAAAATTTTACCGGTGCTTCGCAGAACGTGGTAACGGGTAACTATCCCGGCAAGGCAAGAAATCCCGAAGAGCTGCGTGCCGACCTCGAAAAGGTATTCAGCTATTCGCCTATTTCCCACAAGGTAAACCTGCATGCAAACTATGCGGAAAGCGCAGAGGGTCACGGCCGTGACGAGCTTACCCCCGAGGATTTTGCAAATTGGATCGCATGGGCAAAGGCAAACAACTGCGGCCTCGATTTCAACAGCACCTTCTTTGCGCACGATATGATGAACCGCAATATGAGTCTGGCAAGCCCCGATAAGGCTACGCGTGATTATTGGATCAAGCACAGTAAGGCTTGCCGCAAAATCGCTAATGCAATGGGCGAGGCTCTTGGTCAGACCTGTGTACATAATATCTGGATTCCCGACGGCATGAAGGATAACCCCGCAAGCCGCAAATACTTCCGTGAGCTGTTAAAGGATAGCTTAGATCAGATTCTGGAAGAAAAGTACGACGAAAACAACATGGTTGACGTTGTAGAGGGCAAGCTGTTCGGTATCGGTACCGAGTGCTATGTTGTAGGCTCCTACGACTTCTATCTTGCCTATGCAATCAAAAACAACATTGGTATCTGTCTGGATAGCGGTCACTATCATCCCACCGAGCAGATTGCAGATAAGTTCAGCGCAGTATCTCTGTTTACCGACAAAATCTTACTGCACGTATCCCGTGGCGTTCGCTGGGATAGCGACCACGTAACCATCAACAACGACGAGCTGAACTTCATCATGCAGGAAGCTAAGCGTTGCGGTCTGCTGGGCAAAATGCACATCGGTCTCGACTACTTCGATGCAAGCATCAACCGTGTAACCGCATGGACGGTAGGTCTGCGTGCCGCAGGTAAGGCAATGCTTTCCGCTATGCTCGAGCCCACCGCAATGCTCGAAAAGGCAGAGCAGGATTGGAATCTGGGCAACCGCCTTGCATATTCCGAGGAATTCAAGAATCTGCCCGTAGACGCTGTATGGAACTACGCTTGCATGCAGCAGGGTGTACCCGTTGGCACCGAGTGGATCGACGACGTAAACGCTTACGAGGCAGAGGTTCTTGCTAAGCGCGGCTAATTAAAAAGCTACGAAGGGGTGTCTGTGAACACCCCTTTTGATTAAAATGCGGCATACGGCACGCAAAATATCAAGGAGATTATTATGTCAAAAAGAGTATTGGCCTTCGACTTCGGTGCGTCCAGCGGAAGAGCGCTTCTTGCAAAAATTGAGGACGGAAAAATCAGCTACGAGGAAATTCACCGTTTCCCCAACGATCCCGTTTTGGTGCGCGGACATTTTTATTGGGATGTATTGCGCTTGTTCCATGAAATCAAGGCAGGCATCACAAAGGGTCTTGCCGCAGGTGGCTTCGATGCAATCGGTATCGATACCTGGGGTGTGGACTACGG
>JAFQWR010000134.1 GCA_017407365.1 Clostridia bacterium | reverse complement strand
TGAAAGCGGTATTTTTTCATGATGAATTTAACGGGTGATTTCATTTTGTTAAAAAATACAAAGCTTTTTTCATACTTCTGCTTAAAGGTAAGCAGCTTACAGTAAAGCTCCTTTAATGCCGCAATGCCTTCCTCTTCCTTTTCAGCAACCACCATCACACGTATAATACTGCCAAACGGAGGATATTTTGCCGCCTCACGAAGTAAAATTTCATGCTCATAAAAAGAATGAAAATCATAATCCTTGGCAAGACGCACAAGCGGATGATGCGGCGTATGCGTCTGCAATACAACGTAACCTTTTTTTTGCGCACGGCCTGCTCTTCCTGCAACCTGTGTCAAAAGAGAAAACGTTCTTTCTGCGGCACGGAAATCTGATAGATACAAGCCCAAGTCCGCATCAAGCACACCTACAAGTGTAACGTTTGCAAAATCATGCCCCTTTGCAATCATCTGAGTGCCAACAAGAATATCTGCTTCACCCTTAAAGAATGCCTCTGTTATACGTGCGTGACCGTCCTTGTTTTTGGTTGTATCGGCATCCATACGCAGAAAACGTGCGGAAGGAAAGCGCTTTTGCAGCTCGTTGACAACCTTTTCTGTGCCAAGCCCTCTCTGCCGTATCTTTGCGCTTCCACATTCGGGGCAAACGTCAAGTACACGGTATTTTGCTCCGCAATAATGACATTTCAACTGCTCGTCTTCCTTATGATAGGTCAACGAAACATCACAATCCTTACACCTTGCAACATAACCGCAGGCATTACACATAACAACGGGAGAAAAGCCTCTGCGGTTGATATAAAGCATTGCTTGCTCGCCATGGCTCAGCGTTTGCTCCAAGCGGTAGATCAATTCCTCCGAAAAAACAGAATCGTTGCCGCGCATTACCTCGTTGCGCATATCAACAACAATCGCTTCAGGCATAGAAACATAGTTGATACGGTCTTTTAACTCTAACAGTATATCCTCACCGCTTTTTGCACGGTAATAGCTTTCAATTAGGGGCGTTGCGCTACCCTTGATTAAGGTAGCATTCGTTTGCATAGAGCGCATACGGGCAACCTCTTCCGTTCGGTATCTCGGAGATTTATCCGAATTATACGATTGCTCGTGCTCTTCATCGATTATAATTAAACCGAGATTTTCCAGCGGAGCAAAAATTGCACTTCTTGCCCCAACGGCAACCTTAGCCTCTCCGTTACGCAATCTCCACCATTCATCGTAACGCTCCCCCGCAGAGAGTCCGCTGTGTAAAAGAGCGACGCTTTCACCGAATTCCGAACGGAAACGGCGCATGACCTGCGGCGTTAAGCCAATTTCAGGAACAAGCATGATGGCTGTTTTGCGCTGCTCCAATGCGTTTTTTATAGCACGGATATAAATTTCCGTTTTACCGCTTCCGGTTACTCCGTGTAGCAGAAAGCTTTTGCCCTGATTGCTGATTATTTTTTGTAAAACAGCATTCTGTTCGTAGGTTAAGGTGACACTTTTACCGTGTCCGCTGACTGCCTTGTACGGAATGCGCTGAACACCTTGCTCATATATACAAACGGCACCTCTTTCCTTCAAAGCATTGATTGCACCTCTTCCAAAGGCTACCGCCAAAAAGGAAAGCGGAGCCTCTCCGTGCTCAGCAAGATACAAAAGAGCTTCTCTTTGCTTTGGCGCACGTGAAAGCTCCTTTGTCAAAACACCCAAATCTACGTTTTCGGAGATTCTGACATAATTCTTTGTTTTTTGCTCCACCTTGCCACCGCGCATTTCAGCAGGAATAAAAAGCCTGAGCGCTTCTGCAAGCAACACGTGGTATTTGTTTTTAATCTGAACGGCAAGACGAATCAGCTCGGGAGTAAGCGCAGGAATCAGATCTAACTCCCCTTTGATCTCCTTTAATTCTCCCTCAAATGAGGAACAAGGCTTTGTAGCAATCACAAAGCCTTCCACCAATTTAGTAGCAAAGGGCACAAGAACCCTTGCGCCCTCCACGATTTCTTTTCCCTCGGGGATGGCGTAGTCGAATACCCTGTCTACGTTAGTATTTAAAACGTCTACAATTACTTCGGCAACCAAAACTCACCTCAAAGAACGAATCTTATCTAAAATAATATCTGCTATTTCAGCCTTGGGAAGAAGTGCAGTTTGCTCAACTGCTCCGCTTGCATCAATCAAGGTGACACGGTTTGTGTCCGTTCCAAAGCCCGCACCGGGCTCTGTGACATCATTTGCAATAACAAGATCGGCATTTTTAGAAATACGCTTCTTGCTTGCAAACTCCGTAAGTCTTTCCGTTTCCGCACTGAATACCGCAAGAATTTGATCACCCTTGCGCTCTCCCACTGCCTTCGCAATATCCGGAGTCTTTTCAAGCTCCAGGCTAAACGCCTCTGATTTGATTTTATTGGCAGAAACCGTTTTAGGACGGTAGTCTGCAGGCGCTGCAGCTTTGATAATGATATCAGCACGGGGCAAAGCAGATAGTACAGCCTGATACATATCCTCGGTAGAAACAACACGAATGCATTCACATTCGGGAAGCTTAACCGATACTCTTCCTGCAACGAGAATTACCTTGCCGCCGCGTGCTATTACACGCTCTGCAAGAGCAATACCCATTTTTCCACTGCTGTAATTGGAAAGAAAGCGTACGCCGTCAATCGTTTCTTCGGTAGCACCTGCTGTGATCAAAACGGTTTTACCGCTATAATCCTGCTCAGCACCAAAATGACGAATTGCCTCCGATACAATAGCTTCGGGCTCGGGCAACCTGCCACTGCCCATATCTCCGCAAGCAAGAACACCGCTTTCAGAGGGCATTATAAAAAACCCGAATGAGCGCAAGCGTTCGAGATTGCTTACACAGGCAGGATGATTGAGCATATTGGTATTCATAGCTGGGCAGATAAGCACAGGCTTGTGCCAAGCAGCCATTACAGATGAAAGCATATCATCTGCAATACCGTTGGCAATCTTTCCGATCAGAATATACGTTGCATGCGCAAGAATGGCAAAGTCACACTTTTTTCCAAGAGCAATGTGCGTTACCTCCTGATAGCAAGGTGCATCAAACATCGATAACGCAACAGGATTGCCTGTGATGGTTTCAAAATTGACAGGAGAAATAAAACGGGATGCATGCTCTGTCATCACCGTATACACCTGCGCCCCTGCCTTTTTCAAGCGTGAAGCCACCTCAATTGCTTTATACGCCGCTATGCCACCGGACACACCGAGCATAACGCTTTTTCCCTGTAGCATAATGCCCTCTCTTAGTCCTTAGTAAAGGTTACTTTACCCTCGTAAATTTCCTTTGCGGCAATCGAAATAGGCTTATCGCCGGGCTCAAGATTTCCTTCAGCAAGATCTGCATCAATAATCTGACGAGCACGCTTGCTTGCAAGACAACATAATGCGTAGCGGCAGCCTTCTACCTCTTCAACCAATTTGTCGATAGGGGGTTCGTGAATCATATTGTTACCTCCGATGAAATAATAATCGTTATTTTGTAAAAAATATAAACAGATCTATTGATCTTCTTTATCAGCATCCGCACCGTTCAGTCTTGCGGCAATGGTTTCTCCGTTCAGACCGCATAAAACCACAACCCCGCCATCCAGCAGAAGCACCGTGCGCGTTTTTCTGCCCGAGGTGCAATCAACAAGCTTTTTTGCCTCTCTTGCTTCGGCCACAAGCCTTTTAGAGGGCACAGTATCAGGCGCAAGCAAGCATACAACACGGCTTTTGTTCACTACGTTAGAAAAACCGATATTAACGAAAAGATCGTTATTCAATGTTCTGCACCTGCTCTCTGATTTTTTCAATTTCGCATTTCAACTGCAGGGCTACCTGTGTTAAGGCACTGCTGTTGGATTTACTGCAAATGGTATTTGCTTCTCTGTTCAGCTCCTGAACCAAAAAGTCCAGCTTTCTGCCCACAGGCTCTGTCTGCTTTAAGATGGAAGCGAGCTGTTCAAAGTGTGAGCCCAAACGGGTAAGCTCCTCGTCAATATTCACCTTATCGGCATAAAACGCAACCTCATTCAAAAGCCTTGCTTCGTCATAGGGGATATCCTTGAGATATTCCGAAATACGCGCAACAAGCTTTTCTCTTTGCTCTGCAACCACGGTAGGAGCAAAATCGGTGATCTGACCGCGCAGCTGACGCATAACCTCAAGACGGGAAGAAATATCAGCCCTTAACGCCTCACCCTCTTTCAGACGCATAGCATTAAATGCGTCAATGCAATTATTTAACACCTCTACGGTTATAGCGGTGAGAGCATCCTGATCGTCCTCTGAGGCATCAGCCTTAACAACCTCAGGCAGTCTTAAAAGAACGGATGCCGTAAGATCATTGGGTACCCCGTATAATTTTTCAGCAAGCATCGCAGCATTACGGTAGCCCTCTGCAAGACCGGCGTCAATGTTTACCGCGCGAGGCAAATTGCGTTTATCGTTATAGGTGACAAATAAATCTACCCTGCCTCTGCTGACCTTTGCCGCCACACCCTTACGGATGGTATCTTCTAAAAAGAAGAGCGCGCGCGGCAATTTGCAATTCAGATCCAGATGGCGATTATTCACCGCCTTCATTTCAATAATTATTTCGATACCGTCGCGTTCAATGGCAGCCTTACCGTAGCCTGTCATACTTTTCATAAACCGCACCCGCCTTCCTTATTTCTTTTCCTCAATCATTCTTCTGGCATCGCTCAGAGAATCCTTAGAGTCATTAATTTGCATCCTGAACCCGTTCTTCACAGCAAAAACCTGTTCGTCCTCCGTGATAACACCGATGGCAGTTGCTTTAAGTCCTGCTTCAGAAAAAGCAGAAATTACAGCCTCGGGCTCTGAGGTCATAATCAGCATACTCCCGCTTGAAATCAAGGTGTACGGATCTATTCCAAAATACTCGCTCAGCTTTCCGGTTATATCAGAAACAGGAATTTGATTCAAATTCACCTCCGCACCAAGCCCTGCGGCACGGCAAGTTTCGTAAATCGCACCTAAAATACCGCCCTCGGTTACGTCATGCATGGCATGAATGGGAAGCTGAGATGCAAGACTGCCCTCTTTTACAACGGAAATATTCATACAAAGAGCGGCGCCCTCTGCGATTTCTTCCTGTGATAAAATATCGCTAAGGGAGTCCTTATATTCCGAAACAAGAATACCCGTCCCCTCGGTAGCAACATCTCCGGTTACAATCAGGGTATCTCCCACTCTGAAATCTGAGCTGTAAAAAACCTTATTAGCTTTACCTATCACAGTGGTAACCGTAACAATGCGATTGACAGCATCGGTATATTCGGTATGCCCGCCAACAATTTGCAGATTGATGGACTATGCAGCCATCTCTGCCTCTTCCATTACTTTACGGATTTCACTGAGTGCCGCGTCAGGCGGTGCAAGAAGCGTGATAAGCGCTGCAACAGGCTCGCCGCCGCATGCAGCAACGTCGTTGGCAGAAACCTGCACCGAAAGAGCGCCCTGGTTTTGCGTAGCCCCTGTAATGGGGTCCACCGATGCAAGAAGTAGAGCTTCACCTAAATTCAGCACGGCACAGTCTTCACTCGAAGCGCCGCTTTTTATAACCTCTTTTCGACGAGAGGAAACTGCACTTAAAACAGTTTTTTCCAGCTCGCAAAAACTGAGTTTGCCCTGCATGATATAGGTGATCTCCTTTATTATTTACTACAGAAACAAATATAAGAACAGCATTCTTTTCGCCTGTAAAAGTGCCGAATAGGCAAAACTTTCCTTATACTTATTCCATCATATTATTATAGCATAAAACCTATAATTTTTCAACCTTTTAACAGGGGCTTTGCTTTGTTTTATACAGAAATACTGCATATTTTTTTTGCACTATTGAAATACACCAAACGTAGTTTTTTTTTACAAAAATTTATCCAGCTTTCACAAAAGATATGTATCTTTTTGGTTGCTTTTTTCGTTTAGGTGGTATATAATATACAATGAAGAAGGTTGGATTTCTTTTAACCAACTTTGTTTAAAAAGTATATCATTTTCAAATTATAAAGGAGATGCTTATGACGACGAACAAAATGGTTCTTCAATTCGTTGAAGAATCGGCAGCGCTTTGCACGCCTGACAAGATCGTTTGGATTGACGGCAGTCAGAAACAACAGGACGAGTTGACCGAGATCGCCTTAAAAACCGGCGAGCTCATTAAGCTGAACGAAGAGATTCTTCCCGGATGTTATTTACACCGCACCGCCGTTAATGACGTTGCACGTGTAGAAAACAGAACCTTTATCTGCACCCGCAGAAAGGAAGATGCCGGCCCCACCAACAACTGGATGGCTCCCGAAGAGGCATATGCTAAGCTCAGCGAAATCTACAAGGGCAGCATGAAGGGCAGAACGATGTATGTTATTCCCTTCAGCATGGGCGCAATCGGCTCCCCCTTTGCAAAAGCAGGCATCGAGCTGACCGACTCCATTTACGTTGTATTAAACATGCTGATTATGACGCGCGTCAGCCCCAAGGTACTTGAGGTGTTAGGCGACAGCAACGATTTTGTTCGCGGTCTGCACGCACGCGCTGATATCGATGAAGAAAAGCGTTATATCTGCCAGTTCCCCGAGGACAACACCATCTGGTCTGTTAACTCCGGTTACGGCGGAAACGTATTACTCGGCAAAAAGTGCTTTGCTCTTCGTATCGCTTCCTTCCAGGGCAAAAACGAGGGCTGGATGGCTGAGCACATGCTGATTCTTGGCGTGGAAAATCCTCAGGGTGAGGTTCACTACGTGGCAGCGGCATTCCCCTCTGCTTGCGGCAAAACCAACCTGGCTAT
>JAFQWR010000014.1 GCA_017407365.1 Clostridia bacterium | reverse complement strand
GAAGATACCGGCACGGGCGCCGGTATGCGGATCCTGTTTGATTGTTTCAAAGGAAAAAGCGGAACTCATAGTTCTCCTTGTAGGTATTATCGGTTGTTGCGCTTGCTAAATAATCATCATTGCGTCGCCAAAGCTGAAGAAGCGGTAATGCTCTGCAACGGCGGTTTCATACAGCTCTAAGGTTTTTTCCCTCGTCATCAGTGCAGAAACCAGCATAATCAGGGTGGATTCGGGCAGATGGAAGTTGGTGATCAGCGCATCCACGCAGCGGAAGCGGTAGGGCGGATAGATGAAGATCTGCGTATCGCCCTCTGCCGCACGTAAAAAGCCCTTTTCGTCTGCCACGCTCTCTAAGGTGCGCACCGAGGTGGTACCCACGGCAATCACCCTTCTGCCCTCTCTTTTGGCGGCATTGATTTTTTCCGCCGCCTCTAAGGGCACGCAGTAGTGCTCGCTGTGCATCACGTGATTTTCGAGGTTCTCCTCCTTTACGGGGCGGAAGGTGCCAAGACCGACGTGCAGCAGCACCTCTGCAATCTCCACACCCATCTCTCTGAGCCTTGCAAGAAGCTCGGGGGTAAAGTGCAGACCTGCGGTGGGAGCCGCGGCACTGCCTGCCTCCTTGGAATACACCGTCTGATAGCGCTCGGAGTCGCTGAGCTTGCGCTTGATATAGGGCGGCAGGGGCATTTCGCCCACCTTTTCCAGCACTGCTTCAAACACACCCTCGTAAATAAAGCGCACAAGGCGGTTGCCCTCCTCGGTGATACCCTCTACACGCGCACGCAAGAGCCCCTCGCCCACCTCGAATTCCGCGCCGATTTTTGCGCGCTTTCCCGGCTTGACGAGGCATTCCCACAAATCCTTTTCCAGCCTTTTGAGCAGGAGGAATTCCATTGCGCCGCCGCTACCCGTCTTTTTTGCGTAGATACGGGCAGGAAGCACGCGCGTGCGGTTGACCACGAGAAGGTCGCCCTTTTTGAGGTATTTGGTGATATCGTAAAAATGCTCGTGAGAAACAGAATCTGCGCCGCGGTCGTACACCATCAGACGCGAGCTATCCCTCGGATAGACGGGCGTCTGGGCGATCAGGCTCTCGGGCAGATCGTAGTAAAAATCCTTTTTATTCATATAATCCTATCCTTGGCGGTGCGTTGCTCCCGATAAAAAAGAGAGCCAAAGCGCATTGCCTGCTTCCCCTGCCCGTTTGCTTGATCGAGGCAAGGGCGCCCACTTACAGCAAAATAAGGGGCTATTCGTCCTCCTCCGTTTCGGGGATAAAGAGGTTGAGCTGCTCTGTCACCGAGTGAGGCACCCGCTTGTTCAGGTGGCTGTATGCGCCGGGCAGAGCAATACGGCCGCGCGGCGTGCGGCTGATGAAGCCAAGCTGCATCAGATACGGCTCGTAGACGTCCTCGATGGTGTGGGCGTCCTCGTTGATTGCGGCGGCTAAGGTATCTAAGCCCACGGGGCCGCCGTGGAATTTATCGATGATGGCGGTGAGCAGAAGCTTATCGATGTTGTCAAGCCCCAAGGCGTCCACCTCTAAGAGCCCGAGCGCCTTGTCGGTGATTTCCCGATCGACGGTGGACTTGCCCATAACCTCTGCAAAATCGCGTACACGCTTTAACAGGCGGTTGGCAATACGGGGGGTGCCGCGGCTTCTGCGGGCAATCTCTCTGGCGGCGTCCGTTTCGATGGAGGTGCCAAGCACGCTTGCCGAGCGGCTGACGATTCTGCCAAGCTCCTCGGGAGAATACATCTCTAAGCGGCACAGCACACCGAAGCGGTCACGCAAGGGGGAGGTCAGCATACCTGCGCGCGTGGTTGCGCCCACAAGGGTAAAGCGCGGCAGGCTGAGGCGCATGGATTTTGCGCTGGGGCCCTTACCGATGATAAAATCGAGGGCGTAATCCTCCATAGCGGGGTATAAAATCTCCTCTACCGAGCGGCTGAGGCGGTGAATTTCGTCGATAAACAGCACGTCACCCTCGCCCAGCTGGGTAAGAATGGCGGCAAGGTCACCTGCACGCTCGATGGAGGGGCCGCTGGTCATACGCAGCGACACGCCCATTTCGGCGGCGATGATGTGCGCCAGCGTGGTTTTGCCAAGACCGGGAGGGCCGTACAAAAGCACGTGGTCGAGGGGCTCTCCCCTTTTTTTTGCTGCCTGAATAAAAACGGAAAGGTTTTCCTTTACCTTCGTTTGCCCCACGTAATCTGTCATACGCTTGGGGCGCAGGCAATTTTCTATCTCCTGCTCCGCCTCGCCGGCGGTGCTTGTAAAAATTCTGTCTTCCATAAATTATACGTTCCTCAAAGCAAAGCTGATGACCTGCTCGGTGCCCTGTGCGCCCTGCGCAATTGCTCTGGATGCCATTTTAACGCTCTCGGCACGGGTAAAGCCAAGCGCCATCAGCGCCATAATGGCGTCGCCTGCAAGAGCCTCCTCCAATACGTCACCGCCTGCGGGAAGCGCCTCTGCCGCCTCGGCAAGCTCTGCCGTAACAAGCTCCTTCAGCTCCAGCAGAATACGCTCTGCCGTTTTTTTGCCCACGCCCTTCACGCTCGTCAGACGCTTGACGTCTTTATTGGCAATGCAAAGCGCAAGGTCCTTGGGGGTGATGCCCGAAAGGATGGCGATTGCCATTTTGGGACCCACGCCCGAGATGCCGATGAGCTTTTGAAACATTGCCTTTTCTTCCTTGTGGAAAAAGCCGAAAAGGCTCATGCCGTCCTCGGAGGTTTTCAGGTAGGTATAAAGCTTTACCGAGCCGCCGGCACGGCTGACCTCAGAGAGCGTTGCGCTTGAACAAAGCACCTCAAAGCCGATGCCACCCGCCTGCAAAACGGCATAGCCTTCGTTCACTTCACAAACGGAACCGACGATAAATGAAAACATAAGCACCTCGTGTAAGGGCGAGAATTGCCCCGAATTTTGAAGTTTGTTGCAGGTTGATACTTGGGTCAACCGAGATAATTCCTGCTTTATCCGATACGGAAGGAGCCCGTGAAACGGTTTGTGTGTGCGTGGCAAAGAGCAACTGCAAGCGCATCTGCGGCGTCGTCGGGACGGGGAATTTTGCTGAGGCTTAAATGCGTTTTGACCATCTCCTGCATCTGCCTTTTTTCCGCCTTGCCCCAGCCTGTGATGGCAAGCTTGATTTCGTTGGGCTTATACTGAAACAGCGGCACGCTCTGCTGATAAATGGCCAGCTCGATCACACCCCTTGCCTCTGCAACCTGCAAGCCCGTGGTGACGTTCTTGGCAAAGAAGAGCTGCTCGATTGCCGCCTCGTCGGGGTGGAAGCGCTCGATGAGCGCGCGGATGCCTCTGTCGATATGGCTGAGCCTTTTGGCAAAGCAATCCTCCTTGCACGT
>JAFQWR010000133.1 GCA_017407365.1 Clostridia bacterium | reverse complement strand
CAGGTCGCACAGCTCCTCTGCGACCGTCTGCCCGCGCGCCTCGTAGCGTTACGGAAGCGTCCCTGTTTCTTGCCAATCGACCCGATCTTCTGAGTCAACCATTTCCAAAGTCCCATATTCCTCTCCCATATTTCGTTTATTTCTCCTGCTTTTCACCCATTATACTCTTACTCTTGTAAGAAGTCAAGCATTTTTCTTACTTTTGTGAGATAATAGTTATATGGAAACCAATTTTTCAATTCGATTAAAGGAGCTGCGCTCCGAAAAGCAGGTAGGGCAAACGGAGCTTGCCAAGGCAATTGGCGTAAGCAACGGCACCATCAGCCTTTGGGAAAACGGGCTCAGAGAACCCACGCTTACCAACCTGCTCGCGCTGGCGAAATACTTTAAGGTTTCGCTCGACTACCTTGTGGGCTTAGAGGATTGATTCCTCCTTCTTTCCGTAACCGCTTTTTACAGGCTCTTCCCCCTTTATAGAAAGGGAGGAAGCCTTTTTTTGCACAAAAAAAGAGCAGACGCACCCTTATCAGCGCGTTTGCTCTTTTATTTTACTGTATACGCAAGGGGAAATTTTTCCCTTACCCAATACCCACTTACGCTACGGAGTAGTATCAGTCGTTGTCATGAAACGCCTCCATTGCACCCTTGGGAGCCTCGGGCTTGCTGTCGCCGTGCTTTACAAAGAGCATGGTAACAAACGCAAGAGCCACGAAGATTGCCGCATAGGGGAACAGCGTAACCATCTTCCAATCCATGAAGATACCGCTGATAATGGGGGTTACCGTTTGCGCCGCCATGGAAGCGGTGTAGTAGAAGCCGGTAAACTTACCCGTGTTACTGCCCGAGGCAAGCTCAACCACCATGGGGTAGGAGTTGACGTTGATGGCCGCCCAGCCAATGCCTGCCAGCGAGAACAGAATGATCATCACCCAGCCCGGCGTGCCCTGACGCAGGAATGCCGCAGAAAGGAAGGCAACGAACAGCATACAAACGCCGATGAGAATCATTTTCTTTCTGCCGATTTTGCTGGAAATCATACCAACGGGCAGATAGGAAACGATTGCCGCCGCATTGGCGATAATCAGCGTCAGGTTGTAATCCAGTCCAAGAACTGCGCCCGCATAAACGGAATATTTGCTGGTGACGGCGTTATAGCCCATAAACCACAGCATAACGGAAAGCAGAATAAAAATCAGCGAACGGAATTCGCTTTTTGAGAGCTTGCGCTCCTCCTTGCCCTCTGCCTCGGGAGCGTTTTCCTCGATGCCGAGAGCCAGGCTTTCCTCCTGCATTTCCTTTGCCCACTTCACCTCACGCACGTTTAAGATAAACAGCAGAAGCATCAGAAGCATGATGCCTGCCACCAGCGTGAAATAGGGGATGTAGCTCATCAGCGCATTTGCAGGCTTACCCGTGCCAAATACAATGCCGAGCACAAGCACCAATGCGCCGCCCAGCGTGCCCATCAGGTTGATGACCGCATTCGCCTTAGAGCGCAGGGGCTTCACCGTGACGTCGGGCATCAGCGCAACGGCAGGCGAGCGGAAGGTCGCCATGGCAACGAGCACCACAAGCAGCATAACCATAAATACCACTAAGGTTACGGGGCTTTGCTTGGTCTGATTCCACGCATACGCCTGACGTGCAGGCACCACGTAGTCGGTATACTCTCTGCTTTCGATATCAGTAAAGGAAAGGAATTCCTCCTTGGAGAATCTTTCGCAGATTTCAATCTCCTCGCCCATGGGCGTTTTTACCGTTAAATCGGCGTCGTATAAAACCTCCATGGCTGCCGTCTGCTTTTCGGGGGTAACCGCATCCAGACGGGTGAGCTGCATATTGTCTGCAAACGAAAGACCGACAAACATACAGGCGGCAATCAGCGTACCCACCACGATAAAGGGGGTGCGCTTGCCGTGCTTGAAATTGGCTTTGTCGGAGATGGCACCAAACAGCGGAAGCATAAACAGCGCCAGAATGTTATCGAGCGCCATGATGGCACCGGACGCCGTTTGCGAAAGCCCGAATTTATCCGTAAGGATTTTGGGAATGATGGCATCGTATGCCTGCCAGAAAAGGCAGATCAGAAAGAATGCCGTTCCGACAAAAAACGTCTTCTTGTAGTTGAGCTTCATAATTTCCTCCTATCTATATGCAAGGCGTATGCCTGCAAATAATCTGATATATGCCTGCCGCGCCGAAAAAAGCAGGGCGCACCCTACATCAGGGGCGAAAACAGGCGCAGAATGCTCTCGCGGATGCCGCTTGTTTTGCGACAGTCCTTTAACGTGAGCTTACAGCTTGCGGCTATCATTTTTTGAAAATCCGCCTCAATTTCGCGCACGCAGGGGGCGCCGCTGATGCGGATGGCGCATTCAAAGCTGTGATATAAGCTTCGGTAATCCATATTGATGCTGCCCACCACGGCGTGCGTGCTGTCGGCAACAATCATCTTGGCGTGCACAAAGCCCGGGGTATATTCGTATACGTGCACACCTGCCTCTACAAGCTCGTAGAAATGCGAGCGTGAAACACGCTTTACCATGCCCTTATCGTAGATGCCCGGCATTACGAGATGCACCTGCTTGCCGCTTTTTGCCGCAGTTTTCAGTGCCTCTACGATGGGGTCGTCGATGATGAGATAGGGCGTACAAAGATACACCGTGCTCTGTGCGCTGTATATCGATTGCAAAAGCACCGTTTTGCCCACCGCCTCGGCATCGTTGGGGCTGTCGGCATACGGCTGAACGTAGCCTGTCACCGTTCCCTCCGAAAGAGCAATCCCCTCGGGCATAGAGACTGTTTTTTCTCTGCGGCAAAGCATCCACATCTGCAAAAAGATTGCGGTAAAGCTTTGCGCCGCCCTGCCCGTGACCATCACGGCGGTATCCTTCCACTCGCCAAAGCGCTTGTAGATATTGGCGTATTCGTCTGCAAGATTGACGCCGCCCGTAAAGGCAACGTTGCCGTCTATCACCACGATTTTGCGGTGATCGCGATTGTTGTGCGAGGCGGCAAGCAGTATGTTCAGGGGATTGAACACACAGCACTTGATGCCCTCTTTTTTCAGCTTTCTGATGCTTCCTCCCTCAAAGGTAAGCAGGCTTCCCACATCGTCGTAAATGACACGCACATCTACACCCTCTGCCGCCTTACGGCGCAAGACCTCGTGCACAGCATCCCAGACAGCACCCTCGCCTATGATAAAAAATTCCAGATAAATATATTTCTGCGCTTTCTCCAGCTCGTCAAGCAAGCGAGCAAATGCCGCCTCTCCGTACGGAAAGTAGACAGCCTCCTGTGCGCCATACAGCGGATAGCCCTGACGGAGCAGATAATTTGCCGTCTGGTCCGATACCCCCTCCCGCGAGAGAAGCATCTGCGCCTCTGTGCGGTCTGCCTCAACAAGCGCGGCTGTCTGCCTTGCACTCTTTGCCACCGCACGCTTCATCGGCTCTGTGGCAAAATAGGAGTGGAACAGAATATAGTAGACGCTTCCCACCATGGGAAAGAGCAACAGAATAAAAACCCACGTAATCTTGAAGGAGGCAGGCTCGTTGCTGCCGATGAGCAGAAGGGAAAGCCCTGCGCCTATCAGCATCATCACCAGCTGCAACCAGAGGAAGTCGATCGACGTTACCGAAAGCCACACCCAAAAGCCAAGCTGAACAAGCAGAAGCAGCACGGTGAGCGCACGGCGCGGCAGCATACGGAATGCGGTACGCACTCTGAGCTGACGGTATTTTTTGATTCTTTTTTCGGTAAGCTCCTCTCTTTTCATATCACATCAAAAGGGCCGCCGCGCCCAAAAGACCGGCATCGTTGCCAAGCGAGGCAATTTCTACCAGCACGGGTGCGTGTTGCATTCCTCCGTAGGAATATTTTTCTACGTGCTTGCGGAGGGGCACCAAAAGCGCATCTCCCTGCGCACACACACCGCCACCAAGTATAACAACCTCGGGGCGCAAAATGTTGATAAGATTTACAATTCCCTCGCCAAGATGCAGGATGTAGCTGTCGATAACCGCCTGTGCGGCAAGGTCACCTGCCTGTGCGGCGTCAAACGCCGTTTTGCCCGTGACCTCATCTGAGGTGGGGGCGTATTTCCACATTAAGCTCTGCGGCGCACGCTCCATCGCCTTTTTGGTTTCACGGATGAGCGCAGTTGCCGATGCGTATGCCTCAAAGCAACCGCTTCTGCCGCAGGCACAGGGCTCTCCGCCCACGTGGATTACGGTATGACCGACCTCTGCACCTGCCGAGCGGAAGCCCTCAAACAGCTTGCCTCCGATGACGATGCCGCCACCCACACCCGTGCCAAGGGTGATAAACAGACTGTCGCTGTATTTTTTGCCTGCACCAAACCTCGCCTCGCCGAGTGCCGCCGCATTGGCGTCGTTGGTAAGACGCACGGGCTTGCCGATAAGCTCAGAAAGGCAGGCACCGATGGGCACGTTGTCCCAACGGATATTGGGCGAATAGATGACGGTGCCGGTTGCGCTGTCGATATTGCCGGGGCTGCCTGCGCCCACTCCCACAACACTGCTTAAAGAAATTTTCGCCTCCTCGCAGAGCGCATAAATCTGCTTTGCCATATCCTCTGCAATTGCACGGTAGGGGCGCTCCTTACCCGTGGGGATTGCACTTTTGGCAAGGATTTTGCCCTGCCCGTTGCATACGCCCGCCTTTATGAAGGTGCCGCCGATGTCCACGCCGATATAATACTGTTCCATAACAAGCCCTACCTTAAAAGGGAAATAATATATACCCTTTTATTATAGCACAAAACACCCTTTCCGTCAATGCAGTTTTTGTGATATATCCCTGAAATTTCTACACATCGCAAGGGGAAGACCGTCCCTCCGTCCGCACAAAAAAGCCGTCCGCCCCTGATATTTATTGACATTTACACACAAATCCATTATAATATCTACAAATGATAATTGTAAGGAGCTTTATCCATGAACAGAAAACAACTGAAAGCAAATGCTCTTGCTGCCTTGAAGGGCAACTGGGGCAAGGTAATTGCCGTGTTGCTCGTGCCCGTTTTAATCGTTACGGTGCTTACGATTGTATCCGGCATCATCGCACCCACGCCCTCGATCTCTGACGAGCTTTTAGAGGAAATTATCGAGGATGTTTCCATGGGAGATTTCGACTCCCTGCTTGAAGTGCTCGATACAATGCAGGAAATGAGCGGCACCAAAGGGCTGATCGCCGATATTATAGACCTTGTATGCACCTTTGTGATGCTTGCGTTTACGCTTCCCATCTGCACCTTCTTCCTCAACCTCTTTAACGGCAATCTCGGCACGGCAGGCGACCTGCTTGCAGGCGTTAAGGCTCGTGGCTGGGAGAGCATCCGCTTAGAGCTTGCGATGGCGGTGAAGATGTTCGTGCGTATGCTGCTTGGCGTGCTCATTTTTGCAGGCGTTATGGTTCTTGCCGTTCTGCTTCTCGGCGGACTGCTTCCCATTCTCAGCATTCTCGTGATTCTTGCAGATATCGTTTTCCTGTTTATCTGGGAGCTTCGCATCTACCTCGACTACGCACTCAGCGGCTATGTGAAGGCAGAAAACCCCTCGATGGGCTGCTTTGAGGCACTGAACGCAACGAAGGCTCTGGTGAAGGATTACCGCAAGGAACTGCTTCTGCTTGCGCTCTCCTTCTTTGGCTGGGCTTTTCTCGTAGGCTTTGTAAGCGCCCTCGTAGGCATACTCGTTGGCGGCTTTGGTATTTTTGGCACGATCATCAGCACAATTGTCAGCCTTGCAGGCACCTTTATTCTGAGCATCTACATCAGCATGACCACCGTAAACTTCTACAAGGCAATCACCGCTTAATTGCATAAAGATAGCGGAAGCCATCGCATTTTATGTGCGGTGGCTTTTTTGTTGCCCTTTGCCTTGGGCAATCATTACCGCTCAGCAGGAAGGCGCCCAATCTGCACCCCCTTTTGTACGGCGTTTGCGGCATTTACATCATATCCTGCCAAGAGGTATCATACAATAAGCCAAGAGGTTTTTGCTATGAATCTGCCCTTTATTTTTATGGTTTTGCTTGCCACCGTGCTTTTGCTGTGGAAGGACCCCACCCTTCTGCTTCCTGCCCTTACCGAGGGCGGCACCAAGGCGGTGGAGCTTTCGCTGAAAATGCTTGCCATTTACGCCGTATGGATGGGCGTGCTTGCACTTTGTGAGGCGTCGGGCGCAAGCAAGCTTTTAAGTCGCTTATTAAAGCCTGCGGTGCGTCTGCTGTACGGCAAGCTGCCCTCCTCTGCCGCAGAGCAGCTTTCGGTGAATATGGCGGCAAACCTTTTGGGTATGGGCAATGCCGCTACCCCTGCCGCAATAAACGCCGTGCGGCTTCTGCCTGCAAACGGAGAAAGAGCAGGCTTTGCCATGGTGATGCTTGTGGTAATCAACGCAACCTCGTTGCAGCTGATACCCACCACAGTGATTTCCCTAAGGCAGGCGTTTTATTCCGCAAACGCCGCAGACATCCTTTTGCCCACGCTGATTTCCTCGGGGGCGGCAACTCTCTTGGGAATTTTGCTTACCGTGCTTCTATGCAAAAGGCACCCTTAATCCGCCTGCAACGCTCCGCACGCCCTCTGCCATTGCCGGGAAGGACTTGCGCTCTGCTCCGTTGCCGCATTTTACAGCAGGAATTCCGTTAAAATAACCGATTATTTGCCTATGGATGCTTATATTATACCCATTCTGCTTGCCATACTGCTCGTTGCCT
>JAFQWR010000132.1 GCA_017407365.1 Clostridia bacterium | reverse complement strand
TGTATCCCGTACCGATGCACTCGTCAAGCAGGCCTGCCAATTCGGGGTTGGAGTAGCAGAGCCAACGGCGGTGAGCGATACCGTTGGTTACGTTACCGAACTTCTCGGGATACATCTTGTAGAAATCCTTGAAGATAGTGTCGGTAAGAATGTCTGAGTGGAGCTTGGAAACACCGTTTACAGAGTGAGAGCCGACCACAGAAAGGTTAGCCATCTTCACCTGACCGTAGCCAAGGATAGCCATATTGGTAATTCTCTGCCAGTTACCGGGGAACGCATTCCAGGCTTCACGGCAGAATCTCTCGTTTATCTCTTTAACGATAGTATAGATTCGGGGCAACTTCAGACGGAAGAGATCCTCGTTCCAGGTCTCAAGTGCCTCGGGCATAACGGTGTGATTAGTATAGGAGCAGATCTTGATGGTCTTATCCCAAGCCGCTTCCCAAGAGTAGAAATAATCGTCAACGAGTATTCTCATAAGCTCAGGAACACAGAGTGCGGGGTGAGTATCATTAATATGGATAGCCACCTTATCCTCAAGATTCTCAAGAGTGCCGTAAACCGCCATATGGTCGCGAATAATACTCTGCACCAATGCGGAGCAGAGGAAGTATTGCTGAGAAAGACGGAGCAGCTTACCCTCGGTGTGGTTATCCGCAGGATAAAGCACCTTAGTCAGAGCCTCTGCATTGTTGCTCTCCTCAAGAGCCTTCTGATACTGACCCTGAGAGAACAGACCCATATTGAAGTTCTGCATCTGTCTTGCCTTCCAGAGGCGAAGACGGCTGACGCCCTTGGAGTCGCCACCGGAGATCATCATATCGTAAGGAACCGCCTCAAGCTCCTCGCAGTCCTCGTAGATAATGGTCATATGGTTATTTTCCCACTTTTCTGATACCTTGCCGCCAAAACGCACAACAAAGGTACGGTCGGTTCTGGGAACCAGCCAGACCTCGCCGCCGGGAAGCCATACGTCGGGAAGCTCTACCTGCATTCCGTCAACGATCTTCTGCTTGAAAAGACCGTATTCGTAGCAGAGCAAAAAGCCTGCCGCGGGATAGTCGAGAGAGGAAAGAGAGTCCATAAAGCAAGCGGCAAGACGGCCAAGACCGCCATTGCCAAGACCTGCGTCGGGCTCCATTTCGTACAACTCCTCTAAGGTAACGCCGTACTCCTCTAATGCGTTTTTATACGCTTCATCTAATTTCAGGTTGAATAAATTGTTTTTCAACGAACGCCCGAGCAAAAACTCCATACAAAGGTAGTACACTCTTTTTGCTCCCTGCTTTCTTACGGCGCGGTTGAAGGTTTTGCGCTTTTCCAGGCAAATATCACGAACCGTCATAACAACGGCCTTATACATCTGCTCACGCGTTGCCTCTAAGGGCGTTACACCGTAATAACGCGACAGCTTTCCCTCAATCTGCTGTCTGATATACTGCTCTGCCAATGATTCTTCCTCCGTGAAGGGTTATAATTATTCCTCTATTTTCCCCAAAGATGTCTGATTAAACCAATTTACGGTACATCGACAGATACTGCTCCGCCGAACGCGCCCAGGTGAAGTCCTCGCTCATAACGCGAACAACACGACGCGCCCATTCTTCTTTATCCTTAAAGCATTCGAAGGCGGCGTACATACGGTTCAGCATATCACGCGAATCGTAGTTTGCAAAGGTGAAGCCGTTACCCGATTCACCGTAACCGAAGTCACGGATAGAATCGTATAAGCCACCGGTTTCTCTTGTGATGGGTATTGCGCCGTAGCGGGATGCGATCATCTGCGAAAGGCCGCAGGGCTCCGACCTACTGGGCATTAAGAATACGTCTGCGCCTGCATAGATCTTGCGGCTGGTATCCAGATTGAACGCAATGCAAGCACGCATCTTTTCGCTGTATGCCTTTTGCATATCGGTGAAATAGTTTTCGTATAAGGTATCGCCCTTACCGAGAACAACGAACTGCACGGGGAGATGTAAAAACTCATCTAATGCATTCATAATAAGATCCACACCCTTGTGCGAAACAAGACGGCTGATTACGGCAAACACAGGAACGTCGGGCTTTTCGGGCAGACCGAGCATTCTTTGCAGAGCAGCCTTGTTCTCTGCCTTACCTGCAAGGTTTTCCTTTGAGTAGTTTGCAAATAAAGCGGGGTCCGTTTCAGGATTGTAGCTGACCGTATCGATACCGTTCAGAATGCCGCAGAGCTTATCCTGATTGCGCTCTAAAATATAGTGCAGACCGTGCGAATATCCGGGAGAGAGAATCTCCTTGGCATAGGTGGGACTTACCGTGCTGATCATATCACAGCATTGAATTGCACCCTTGACAAGGTTGATGATACCCTGATATTCCACGATAGAAGCGAAGTAATTGGAAATGCCAAATACCTCCTCTAAGATATCCATCGAGTATTTGCCCTGATATTCGATATTGTGTATGGTGAACACCGTGCGCATATTGGCGTATTGCTCGCCCTGCGCATACTGCGTTTTAAGATAGATGGGCACAAGCGCCGTCTGCCAATCGTTGCAATGCAGAACGTCGGGATAGAAGCCCAGACGGGGCAATGCCTCGAGCACAGCCTTGGAATAGAAGGCATAACGCTCGCCATCGTCGTAGTGGCCGTATAAGCCCTTACGCTTGAAATAATACTCGTTGTCTACGAAATAGTAGGTTACGCCGTCCTTTTCGTATTCGAACAGACCGCAATACTGCTGACGCCAGCCTAAAATCACGTTGAAATGGCACAGGAACTTAAACTGAGCACGCCAAGCCTCGGGGATATCCGAATACAAAGGCATAATCACACGGCTATCCGTTTCGGCAGAAAGCGCCTTGGGCAACGAACCGGCAACCTCAGCAAGGCCACCCGTGCTGATAAAGGGCTGACATTCGCTTACAACGAAAAGCACCTTGATCTTGCGGTTGCTCTCCTTTTCGGGAGCCGCCTCCTTCTTGGCAGCAGCAGGCTTTTTAGCCTTGGGTGCAGCGGCCTTTTTGGCCTTGGGTGCAGCAGCCTTTTCGGCTGTTGCGGTTTTCTTGGTAGCGGTTGCTGCGGCAGCAGATTCTGCCTTCCTGGGACGGCCGCGCTTTTTAGCAGGCGCAGCAACTTCTGTGATTTCCGCTACGGATACTTCTTGCTCTGCGACGGGCGCAACAACGCTCTCGCTCTTCTTTTTTGCGGGCATAAGATTCCTCCTTCCCGATAATATTGTCGATAATTATAATATGGTGTTTTTCGTGATAAAATACGGTAACTCCGGACAGCCCGAAAGAATACGGCGATCGCGGATGTATACGTTTTTATCGGTAATGACAGAATTTAAGATGGCATTTTCGGAAACAACGGTATCCTGCATCAAGATACTGTTGCGTACAACCGCACCCTTTGCTACCTTTACGCCACGGAACAGAATGCTGTTTTCTACAACACCGTAGATTTCACAGCCGTCTGCAATGACAGATTCCACAGCGCGACAGCCCTTTACGTATTTGGTGGGCGCAGAGTCACGAACCTTGGTGTATACAAGGCGTTCCCCAAACAGACTGCTCATCACGTTTTTATCGAGCAGCTCCATCGAGGTTTTATAGTAGCTGGCAAGCGAATCGATCATAGCACAGTAGCCGGAGAATTCGTAGCCGAAAATACGCATATTACTGCAGCCGGGCAGTAAAATATCACGGTGCAGGCTGGTGAAGCCATTGGCAACGGCACGCACCACGATGTCGATCAGAAGCTGACGCTTAAGCACGAAAATATTCAGGCTCATCAGGTTGGAGCTGCACTGATCGGGGCGGAAGATAACGTTGCTGATACGGCCGCCCTCTGCTACCTCGAAGAATACGTTCTGCATAGCAGTCTGACGGGAAACACCTTCCATCGCTCTGTATACACAGGTGATTTCCGCACGGTTCTTCTCGTGATAGCGGATGATATCGGTGAAATCCATCGTCATAACCTTGTCGCAATCGGTCATAACAACGTATTCCTCCGTGGATCTCGTCAAAAAGCCCATGATGCTCTTTAACGCCTCTAAGCGGGTTTTATACAGGTTGGTGCTTTCTACGCCACCGTAGGGAGGCAACAGAATGACACCTGCATTTTTACGGGAAAGATCCCAATCCTTACCGGAGCCGATGTGATCCATCAGGGATTGGTAATTGTATTTTGTGATAACACCAACCTTTTCGATACCGGAATTGACGAGATTGGAAAGCACGAAGTCGATCATGCGATATCTTCCGCCAAAGGGTACGGATGCCATGGTGCGCGAGCGCGTAAGCTCGGGCACTAAGGTGTCATGAATATTCGAAAAAACAACGCCGATTGCCTTCATATTACTTTTCCCCTCCTTCCGTCGATTCCACCATAGCGCCTGCTTCCACAACAGCGCCGGCTTCAATCTTCATATCTCTGCCGATTACGGTGATTTTGCCACAGGCCTTCTCATCGCCGACCTTAGCATTTTCGCCAACCTTTACGCTTTCGTCCAGAATGCTGTATTTGATAACGGCGCCCTCCTCGATAACAACGTCACTCATGATGACGCTATCGATGATAACGGCGCCCTTGCCTACCTTAACGTTAGAGGAAAGCAAGGAGTTTTTGATT
>JAFQWR010000131.1 GCA_017407365.1 Clostridia bacterium | reverse complement strand
TTCGGGAGCTTCTTCCGTTTCTATTACAAAGTCCTCATGGTCGCTTTCGTCCATAGCAGAGGGAGCCTCAGCGATGTATTCCGTATCTGCTTCAACGGGCTCCGGCTTAATTTCCTGTGCCGACTGAATGGAAGGTGCTTCTTTAGCTGCAGGTTGCTCTATTTCGGGCTTTGTCTGCTTTTCTGCCATAGAATCAGGCTTGGCAGCGGAAGCTTGCTTTGCCGTTTGCTTCTTTTTTTTGCCTGCCGCAACAGCACAGCAAACGATAATTAAAATAACAGCGACAGTAGCTGCAATAACCGGAATGAGGTTTTCCTGTATAAAGCTGAGTAATGCTTCCATAGCTTAAAGCTCCTTTACCAATGTTTACTATAGTGTATCATATTTTTCAAAAAAAGAAAAGTCTTTTGCTTCCGCATTTCTACAAAATGTAAGTTCAGCCTGTGTTTTCTTAGTGAAAAACTGCGCCAAAGGCGGTTATGCTATGCAAAACAATTGAGTTTTTTTTGCTAATAGTGTATAATAATTATGTATAGTTTCAGCCAAGTGCCAAAGAGGAGGTCATCTTATGCTTAATGCTCAGGTAGATCAAGGCGGAATAGTTATTGCTCTTGAAGGCGATATTGATATTTCCACGGTGGATACGTTCAAGACAGAGGTTAAAAGCCTTATTGATATGTATAAAAAGGATATTTTATTTGATTGCGCCAATCTGCAATTCGTCGATTCCACTGCCCTCGGTGCATTTGTTGCCATTCGCAAAATGGCAGATGCAAACGGCGTTTCTGTGCAGTTTAAGCGTATGAGCAGCCGCATTTACAAGCTATTTGTTATCACATCGTTAGATAAAATTTTCTCTGTTTCGGAGGTAGAGTAATGATTTCTGATAAAAGAATGGAGCTTCATATTCCCCTCGTCAAAACCTGCATTTCTGCGGCACGTCTTGTTGCAAGCGTTGCGGCAGAGCAGCTTGGGTTGAGTGTTGTGCAATCTGAGGACGTAAAGCTTTGCGTTACCGAGGCGTGCAATATTTTAACCCTGCAAAAAATCGACGAGGCAAACCTTGTATTTACCTTCGAAAAGGATCTTGTTGTAGAAATTATCGGTATTGAAAAGGACGGTATGATTGTCCCCTACGATACCGAAATGAGCATGATTATTCTCACGGAGTTTTCCTCCTCGTGCGAGCTTTATAAAAACGAGGCAGGCTGTATCGACCGTTTCCGTTTAGTGTTTACCGTGGGGGAATAATTTCATGATTTTTGGCATATACCGTTTCCACTCCGATTTTGCAGGGGAAACAACGGAGCAGCTGGTCTCCCGCATTCAGGCAGGTGACCCCGATTCCGAAGCGTTGAAGGAGGCTGTGCTGAAGCGTGTCAGTCGGTTGATTGATGCAAAGCTCAGCCGTTACAGCGGTTATTTTGGTGTTCATGCCGATATCGATGATTTCAGACAGGAAATATATCTGCAAACATTGCGGACGATTACGAAATACGAACCGACCCATAATGCAAAGTTTGCTACATATCTTTCCACCTGTATCGACGGCGTAATTAAAAACCTTTTGAATAAGCGCAGCAGCCTGCACGTCTCACGTGAGATTATCAGGCTCAACCGAAAAATTTCCAAAGCCATTGCAGAGCTGAGCGTATCGCTTGGCAGAGAGCCCACCGTTGCAGAAATTGCTGACAATCTGAATAGGTCTGTGGAAGAGGTGCTTTTTGCACGCGAGCTTCCCGTGATTACCAGCATGGAAGAGGACCCCAACGACGATGAGGATACCAGCCGCTACGACATGATCGGCGAGGATGATCCCAATTTTGAGCGTGTGGAGCTTTTTATCGACGTAAAAAAGGCATTGATGGAGCTTTCGAAGGAAGACCGTAAAATTTTTATCATGTACCTGCGCGGTATGAATCAGACGGAAATTGCCCGACACATGGGCGTCTATCAGGTAAGTATTTCACGCAAGCTCGATAAAATCAAAAAAATGCTTCGTCAGAAGTTTATATAATTTCAAATCGGCACGATATTTTTTCTTTAAGTTGTTTAACTGTGCCTGAAACGGTGTATAACTAAAATGTAAGACTCTTTTTTTTAAGGAGGATTTTGGCTTGATATTCCGTTTTCAGCTGCATGAGCCCAATCAACTCCCCTCTAAATCGGAGCGTCTGATGCAGGCTCTTAAGCAACAGGGCGAAAAGGACGATGATATGCTGTTTAACGTAAAGCTGGTGGTATACGAGCTTGTGGGCAACGTGTTAAAGCACGCCAACCATCCTGCCTCCGTGCGGGTAGCGTTATCTGAGGGGCATATCTCCGTAATCGTAAAGGGGGGAGACCCTCTTAACGAAGTCGAACAATGCAATTCTCCCGATCTGTATTCCGAAAACGGCAGGGGGCTTTGCCTGGTGCGGCATCTCACCGATTCTCTTCAATGGAAGAGTAACGGCTCGGTGCGCGCCGTGTTCAATCGCAAAAAAATCGGATAAAGAGAGAATTTTAATGAATATCACATCCGTACGTGACGTAATCGCAGAGGCGGCTGCAAAAAGCGGTCGCTCTGCAAATGATGTCACAGTCGTTGCCGCATCCAAGACAGTGCCTGCCGAAAGGCTGAGCGCGCTTTCTTCCTGCGGCATTTTTATTTGTGGCGAAAATCGCGTGCAGGAGCTTTGCGATAAATTCGGCAAGGTGCAAACGCGATGGCATATGATCGGTCAGCTGCAAACCAACAAGGTAAAATACCTGATCGGTAAGGCAGAAATGATTCAGTCGCTCGACCGTCTTTCCTTAGCGGAAGAGATAGAGCGTCAGTGCGCCAAGGCAGATATCACGATGCAAGCGCTTATCGAGGTTAGCGTTGCAGGTGAGCTTGCTAAGGGTGGTGTGCCCTACGGCGAGGTTTCAGAGCTATTGAAGCGCATCGGAGAAATGAAGCATATTCAGGTTAAGGGGCTTATGGCAATTCCGCCCCGTGCAGAAAGCCCGGAGCAAAGCCGTGTGTATTTTATGCGTATGCGTGAGCTTTATGAAAGGCTGAAGCAATCACCCATCGCAAGCGAAAGCATGGAAATTCTTTCGATGGGTATGAGTAACGACTATTCCGTGGCGATCGAGTGCGGCAGTAATATGGTGCGCCTCGGGCGCGCGCT
>JAFQWR010000130.1 GCA_017407365.1 Clostridia bacterium | reverse complement strand
TGCGGTGGCAATAGCGAAGGGGTCCCACCTGTTCCCATCCCGAACACAGAAGTTAAGCCCTTCAACGCCGACGGTACTTGGCTGGCAACGGCCCGGGAGATTAGGAAGTCGCCGCATCCATTCGAGAAAGCCTTTCATGCGAAAGGCTTTTTTGCTATACTTTTGGGGCTTTTGGCATTGTTTTACCTGTATCATCGCTTATAGGTGAGGTTTGGCGGAGTGACTTTTTGTGTTTTTTGCCTTTTAATTTTGCTTTGTCGCCTTAGTGTGTTATAATGAATAGTACAGCATTGCAACCCTTTTTAGATAAATTTTGCAAATATCACCAACAAAAACGGCATTTCATTTGTCTTATATATGTTCATACTCTATTCAGCGACCTTGTGCGGTATGATGCTGTTTTTGTTCCACTTTTTTTCGGAGTGAACCTATGACCAGAATAACCTTGTTTTTAGCTTCATCTATTGTTGAGCTTTCTGAAATCAGAGAGCAATTAGAGGGATATATCTATAACATAGGTGATCGCCTGCAAGAAAAGTATGACGTATCGCTTGTTCCGCTTTTGTGCGAGCAGATGGATACCGCCATGCAGCCAAACGGTCTGCAAAGCGCATACGACAGCGAAATTGAAGGCAGCGATTTTGTTCTGTTTTTATTTTATAAAAAGGCAGGCGCATATACTCTGCACGAGCTTGAGGTTGCCCACCGTGCCTTTTTGCAAAAGGGCTCTCCTAAAATCTACGTTTTCTTTCTGAACGATGCACAGCAATTTTCTTTCTCGCAGGACGTTCAGGACTGTATGCATCTTCTTGCAGAAAAATATCAGCATTATTACGAGGTTGTATCACATATTGATGCCGTAAAATACCGCATCGTTCTTGCTTTAAGAGAGCAGATTGCTTCGCTTAAACGGCTGGATATTTCAACGGTTGGCGAAAGCGTGCTGTTAGACGGCAAGCCGCTTTCGGGTGTTTCTCTCGAAAACATTCCCGAATTTTTCAACAACAAAACCCTGCGTCGCTTTAAGCAACAGCTCAGCGACGTTGAGGCGCGCTACTTTGCGCTTGCCTATAACGGAAATCTTTCTGAGGAGCAAGCCAAAGAGCTTGTCGACCTGAATGCACAGCGCAAAACCTATAAGGAAATCGTACAGAATCAGATTCAGCAGATTTTCAAGCTTTCTCGCCGTATGTGCGAGGACGTTTCGCACGGTACGGTAACCGAGCGGCAGAAGCGTGCGTACGAGGCTTTTTCGTTGGGTGATATCGAAAGGGCAAATGCCATTTTAGACCGCAACGAAATCCGAAGCGATTATCAGGCGCGTATGGCGCTTCTTAAAAGGGAGGCGCAGGAGGAAACGCAGGTTTACATTCAGATTCTCAGGCAAAAGGCGAAGATTTTGCAGGCAATGCGGTATTCTCCCTTGCGCTCGTATGATTACGCGATGGCGTATGCGGATGAGGAGGACTCCTTTGTTCCTCCGTGTGACGGCGACTCTTCTTTGGATGAGCCTGCGGTGTACCTGCGTGTGATGCAGAAGAAGGAGGACGAAATCCTTTCCTGCTATACCGAGGCTGCCGAGCTTGCCGAAAGATTCGAGGTGCAAAGGGACGTCTTTTTTGAGGCGGCTGAATACCTGTATGACAAGGGAGATAGGGCGGAAGCCTTGGAATGGGCGAAAAGGACGGAGGAAATCTACGAATATTCTTCCGTTGATGCAGAGGAGCTTCTTGCTCTTTACACTCTGTTCGGTAAGCTCTATGCGTTCGATATCAAAACGCACCGCATGGTAGAGGTCTATCGCCAAAAGGCGGCACTTCTCGGCGAGAAGGCAGAGGAGAGCTATTGGCAAAGTGTGCTTCTGCACCTTGCGAATTGCCTGGAGGATCTGGCAAGAGAGCTGGAATCCCGTGAAGAATATGCTGAGGCAAACAAGCTTCTCAGAAGCAGTCGCGCGCTGTATATGCAGGTGAAGGAAGCAAACAGCTATTGGATTGAGTATCTCAACTATCAGATTGCATCCAATCAGCTTTGGCAGGGGCAATTTGAGGAGGCTCTGTCTGCTCTGCAACGCGCAGTAGAAAGCAAATACGAGGAGTATTCGCTTGCGTATCTGGATTTTGCCTCCGCTTGCTATGATAGCTATCAGAAATTGCAGAAGGAAATACCGTATGGCACCTATCGGGTGCAATGTGCCGCAGGTACATGGGATTATCTGGACGTTGTAAAGGACGTGCTGAAAGAAAGCTATATGCGGCTTTCTTATTGCTACGCAAGCCTTGGCAACGGCGAAAAGGATGTGGCTGTTTTGCTGGAATACCTCTCTTTATTAGAGCTTTTCCCCAATTGGGGCTGCATGGGGGTAATCTGTTATCTGAAGGATGCCTACGAGGAGGTTGCGGAAACCTACCGCAGGCAGGGGAAAATGCAGCTTGCCATCGACTATGAACGGAAGGCTGTTTGGGCTATGGAGGAGGTTTTCCTCGAGGATGAGGATGAGGACGAGCTGATTGAGTGCTACCAGAGGCTGTCCGAGCTTTGCGAGGAGGACGGAAACGAGGAGCTTTGTGCCTTTTGTGAGAAAAGGATAGAGGCCTTAGAAGAGGGAAGCTACCTTTTTGACGAGAGTGGCAGAGCACATTTTATCGGTTGTCTTACGGCGATGAGAGAGAAATGCGAGCAGATTTTTATGGAAAAGGGCAGGATGTACCTGCATGGCGTCGTTGATACGCTTTTGCTCACCGCCCGCTATCATGAAAAGTGGGGCAAAAAAGTCGATGCAGAAGGTTGCAGAAAAATGGCAGAGGAATTCAGGCGCAAAAACAGCGTAGAAAACAGATAAGATATCGATAAAGGGCGAAAAGCCCGAAATATATTCTATACAAAAAGAGGAAGAAGAAATGAAGGAGTTTTTTGGCTTTGGCGGTTACAATCGCACACCCGAGGGCTTTATGTCGTGGCAACACATCACGTTTGTCACCTCGTTGCTTGTGGTGATGACGTTTCTTGCTGTGTTTTTTGGTAGAAAAAACAGAAATGCAGAGGAAGAAAAAAAGAATCGCGTGCTTTGCATTGCCGCAATACTGATTGATGCGTTTGAGCTGTTCAAAATCGTTCTGCTCTGCATCAGACATCAGGATGCCCTGCAGTGGCGATATGAGCTTCCGCTGTTTATGTGCAGTATTCAGCTGATTACCATACCGCTTGCCGCATTCAGCAAGGGTAGGGTAAAGGAGGCTGCACTCGATTTCGTGTTTATGTTTGGTATTTTGGGTGCGGTAATGGGTACCTACGGTGCAGGGCAGAATTATAACACCTTCCCCGTGCTTTCGTTTGACAACGTGGTTTCCGGTATCACCCATTGCATCTCCGGCTTCAGCTCGCTGTATATTGTTATCGCAGGAATGACCAGCATGAAGAGGGAAAATATCGGCATTTCCTTTGCTATTATCGGTAGCTTCTGTGTGGCTGCCTATATTGCAAACGTGCTTTTGCCGTATAATTATATGTTCCTGATGCGTGGCGACGGCACACCCTACGACATCTTATTTAATCTTGTAAACGGCAATCCCGTGCTGTATCCCCTTTTCGTGGTGCTGCTGTTTATGGTTTATATTGTGTGCTTCTATCTCGTATACTATTTTGTCAGAAGTAAAAGGGCAAAAGCCAAATAAAAAAAAGGAAAAGAAAAAATGAAAAAAAGCTTAACGGTCTGTGCAGTATTTTTCTTTTTATTTGTATTGATCACCGGTTGCGGTACGGTAAACTACCGACTGGCGTTTGAAAGCAACGGCGGCGCCGCCTGCAAAACGGTGGAGTCGGAGGATATTTCCTCTATCACCGTGCCGAAAAATCCCACAAGGGAAAACTATACCTTCGACGGCTGGTATTGGGATAACGGAGAGTGGCAAAAGCCCTTTACCGTGAATTCTATTTTAGATCAGCCCATTTCCTCGTATATGGAAATGAAGGTTTACGCCAAGTGGAAGGGTATTTCCGTATCCGTCAATGTAGAGGGAATAACGCCCTCGAAGCGTCAGATTGAATACGGCGCCGCCTATGCCTTCCCTCTGCCCGAGGGAGAGGAGGGCGAAGAGTTTCTTGGCTGGAAAAATGCCGATACGGGCGAAATGGCAACGGATGAGTTGGGTAACTCGTTAAAAAGCTGCGATTTCACTGCCTATACCACCTTCACTCCCGTATGGCGTGAGGGTGGCGCTACCGTCATTCTTGATGCAAACGGCGGCACGCTTTCCTCTGATAAGCTTTACGTATGGCAGGATGAACAGATTGGCGAAATGCCCCTGCCCACACGCACGGGCTTCAGCTTTGTGGGTTGGTTTACCCAAAAGGAGGGTGGAGAGAGAATCACCGAGCAAACGGTGGTGGATTTTGAAAGCATCACCCTGTATGCGCATTGGCAGGAAAAGGCACTTGCCTCTGCGATATTCGACGGAAATGGCGCAGAAAGCGGCTCTGTTTCTGCAAAAAGCGTGGAGGCAGGAGGAATCATCACCCTGCCGAGAAACGCCTATACCAAAAAGTGCCATACCTTTGTGGGGTGGCGGTATAACGGAAAGGTGTATCAGCCGTATGAGGCGGTAACCTTAGAGGCAGGCGAGCATACCTTCCTGGCAGAATGGCAGGCGTATACCTATACCGTGGTGTATTACGCAGGTGCAACGGATGCAAGCGGCAGTATGGCTGAGGAGGTCTTTTCTTACGGAGAGCAGAAGGCGTTGCAGAAAAATGCCTTCACGCGGAAGGGCTATGCCTTTGTGCATTGGAGGACGGACAGCGGTGAAGCTTACGCCGACGGTGAAGCGGTAAAAAGCCTTACCGAAGTAAAAAACGCAAAAATCAAGCTTACCGCCGTATGGGAGGAAATCAGTTACAGCATCTATTTTAAGCCGAGCGCAGAGGCGGAGCTGTATGAGAGCGAGTACGTGAGGCTTACCTACACGCAAACGCTTCAGCTTTGGGGAAGAGGCTTTGAAAGGGAGGGCTCCTATCTTTCGGGCTGGCAGGCAACAGGTGCGCTCTGGCAGGGAGAAATCTTTGATGTGGGTGAAACGGTTAGCATGCTTGCGGAAGAGAACGGCGCAGTGATTGAGCTTGTACCCGTGTGGGAGGAAGTCACCTATACGTTGCAATATTACAGAAAAAACGGAGGTATGCGTGGGCAGTCCTTCCGCCTGAAATACAGCGAGGAGCATACCTTACTCCAAAATCCCTATGAGGAGGAGGGTTACAGCTTCGGAGGTTGGATTGTATATTCCAGCTATAAGGGATTATCCGAAAAGGTTTTTGCTGAGGGCGATGTCATCAGCGGCGTGACCGCTAAGGATGGCGCAACCGTCAGTGTCTGGCCGAAATGGGAGCCCATCACCTATACCGTGCGTGTTTATGCGAACGACGGCACGGCAGAGTATCGTGATTATCCCGCAACCTACGGCGAAGCCTTCCGCCTTTCCACCGATTGGCTGCCTGAGCGTGAGGGCTATACCTTTGGCTGTCTGATGCGCGAGGGGAAGAGTATCGGTACATATATCACCGACGACTTTGGCTCCGTGCAGGGTGAAACGGTGAAGGTGTATGCGATGTGGCGCTACAATTATCAGGGCGAGGGTACGGAGGAGAGCCCCTACCTTGTGGATTCTGTTGAGGCATTGCAGGCAATGGCAGAAAGCTTCTTTGTAAACGCAACCTCTACCTACGATACGGCAAAGATTCATTTTGCGTTATCTGCCGATATCGATATGAAGGGTGGTGCCTTCACCCCCATCGGATGGTACGGCAATATGGAGTTTTCGGGTACGGTAAACGGCAACGGCTATACCGTAAAAAATATGGAAATCCGCCTGCCCGATATTATGCCTGAGGGCTTGAATTATTACTACTGTATGGGCTTTGCTTGCAAGTTGCAGGGCGAAATCAGGGATATCCGCTTTGAAAATTGCTCACTCACCGTAAAGGACGATACCGTAAGCCGTGTGGGCTTTGTGGCAGCTGATATGTATGATGCGCTGATCTGTAACGTTGCGGTGGTTGACTGCAATATTACGGTGGAGGGCAAGGGTATTACGCCCAATTCCTCTTATGTGCAGGATATCAGTGTGGGCGGTATATTGGGAATGTTCGGTGCGTACGGGCACGAGGTGTTGGAAAACTGCTATTTCAAGGGCGAAATCAATGCCAAATCGCAGGGCAATCTGCTTGTGGGAGGCTTGGCAAGCTATGCGGGCAAAATTACCGCGTGCGGCTCTGATGCTGTGATTACCGCAAAGGCAGAGGGCAATGCTACCGTGGGCGGCATTGCGGTGTTCTGTGATACGGTGGATACCGCATACGGCGCAGTGAATGCCACCGTCGTTGCAAAAAAGACTACTGTATACGAAACGGTAAACGGCGGATACTACGGAACGGCTACCGCCTGCTATTACAGCGACGCAAGCACCTTTACGGTAAACGGTGCGGCGTATACGCCCGACGGTATGCGTGCCGTGAAGGATGAGAGCTTAAAGAACCCTGCGTGGGTGGCAGAGAATATGCCCCTGCTCCGTACCGCTTATTGGAAGATGGATGGAGGGTATCCTGTTTTGGGTAAGGGCGAAATGAAAACGGTGGAGATTTCCACAAAGGAGCAGCTGCTTGCTCTTTCGGGTAAGTCGCTCACCGAGCATTATCTGCTTACCGCAAGCATCGATCTGAGCGGAGAGGTATGGCAGCCTGCCAATCTGTTTGGTGTGTTTGATGGCTGTGGCAATACGGTAACAGGCTTAACGCCTGCATTAACGGAAAACGCTATGAGCGGATTGCTTGCCAAAAACTACGGCACGGTGAAAAATCTTGTGCTGAGCGGCTGTCAGGCGGTGGTAGCATATACGGGCAATTATTCGCAGGGTGTTTTCCTTGGCGGCATTGCGGCAAAAAATTACGGCAAAATACTGTATTGCAAGGTAGTTGGCTCTTTGCACGCATACGGCGGTGACGAAAAGGTGTACGCAGGCGGTATCACCGCATGGAATGAGGGTGCTGTTGTTGCCTGCTATGCAGACGTGGAAATTTCCGCTACCTCCAAGGAGGTTACTCCTGCCCCCACGGGCGGAGTGATTTTTCCGCATGGCAGAGAATACGCCAATGCGGCAGGAATTGCCGTGCAGGGCGCAGAGGAGGCTACCGTAATCGGATGTTATTCTGTGGGCACTGCCACCGCTTCCGCAAACAACACGGTGATGGTTGCAGGCATCAGCCCGAAGGCAGAGGGAAGCTTTTCTCTTATGAGCCTTACCTATAACGAAAGCGCATATAAAAAAGCGGTGTATGCTTCCTGCTCGGGCGGTGTTGCCGTGGATACGCAGAAGATAAACGGCGAACAGCCAAGCGGCGCTACCTTAGAGGTGTTCTTCAAAAATGCAGGCTATCTTACGGGCACGCTCGGGATGCAGGCATTTGTTTCCAAAGAAGATCTGCTGAGCAACGTGGCGGCGGCTTGGGTATTCCCCGTTGGTGCGCTTCCCAAGCTGTATTACGAATAAAAATTGCTTTGAAACGCTCCGTGCAATCCGTGCGGGGCGTTTTTGTATGTAAGGAACATTTTCTGCTTGCCGTGTGTGTTTTTTGGGTAAATAGGGGGGCAAATTTTGCGGTATTCAGAAAAGGGAATGCAATCGCATTGATTTTTAACGGTAAATGTGCTATAATGATACAATAGTGCAAATAATACGGTAAATAAAAGCCTTTCCAATCGCAATTGAACTGATACAAAGAAGGGCTTTTTTTATGGGTACATTTGTTAAGCGCTGTAACTATAAGGAGGAATAATATATGCAAAAAAGGAACGGAAAAAGATTGCTTTTGCTTTCTCTTGTCACGCTCTTTTCTTTGTTTGCGGTGCTTGGTTGCCTTACGGCGTGCGAAAATCAGCACACGCACGAATGGAAGGAATGGGCGTCTGACGAAGCAAAGCACTGGCGTGAATGCGCTACCTGTGCAGAGGTAGAGGAAAGTGCACACGGCTATGAATTGCAACAAACGCTTGCGCCTTCCTGCACAGAGCAGGGCTATTCCGTCTACATTTGCTCCTGTGGCAGTACCAAGCAGGACGATTACGTAGACGCTACGGGCCACAGCCACACGGCAGAGGTCACAGAGCCTACCTGCTTGGATGATGGCTACACCACCTACACCTGTAAGTGCGGCGATACCTACGTAAGCGATTACGTAGACGCCACGGGCCACAGCCACACGGTAGAGGTCACAGAGCCCACCTGCTTAGTAGGCGGCTACACCACCTACACCTGTAAGTGCGGCGACACCTACAAGGATAATTTTGTAGACGCTACGGGTCACAGCCACACGGCAGAGGTCACGAAGCCCACCTGCTTGGATGATGGCTACACCACCTACACCTGCAAGTGCGGTGATACGTA
>JAFQWR010000129.1 GCA_017407365.1 Clostridia bacterium | reverse complement strand
GGATGATACCCTCACACGTGCGGAAATGCTTTTCGGTAAAACAAATCTGAGTGAGCCCACGCAGGATTTTCTGCGTTATTTAACGGAAGAGCAGGCCAAAAACGAGCAGATTCTTTCTAAAATTCCCGAGGGACATCCCGACCGTTCTTTTACGGAGGAATACGGCATTGCGGTGTCTTATATGCTCGTGCGTGTGCAAAGTAAATTAAATCCGGAGAGCTGATATGGCATCGATCAAAGAGGTATGTGCGCTTATTGAGGAAATCATCCCCTTAAAATACAGCAAGGAAATGGTTTCTGAGCTTGGATATTACGACAACAGCGGACTTTTAGTTGCTCCCACCCTTCGCCATGTATCGCGTGTTCTTTGCGCATTAGACGCCGGGAATGCGGTTATAGAAGAGGCAAAGGCGTTGGGTTGCGAGATGATACTGACACATCATCCCGCCGTGTATTCGGGGCAAAAGAGCCTTTCGGTAGAGATGCATCCTGCGTCTGTGGTAATCAGAGCCATTCAGGAGGGGCTGTATATATACAGCTCGCACCTGAGCATGGATGCCTGCCCAAACGGAATCAACGAAACAATTGCAAAAAGGCTGGGTATCCTGCAGGCAAAGCCGCAGGAGGTCACCTCGTCGGGCGGCGGCTGCTTCTATGTTGGTGAGCTTGAAAAAGAGCTTACTCTGCAGGAATATGCCGCGTTTGTAAAAAATACATTGAAAACAGATTGGTGTCATTTTGGCGGTGATCCGTCTGCTAAGGTAAAAAGGGTGGGAATTGTAAACGGTGGCGGAGGCTCGTTGGATTGCGTTCAGCAGGCGCTTCGCTACGGCTGTGACACCTATATTTCGGGCGATATGCGCCACGAAAGCTTTATTTTCGCCAGAGAGGTCGGTCTTAGCGTCATTGCGACCGATCATTATGCACAGGAACGCTTTTACGTAGAGGAGCTTGCACATCGGCTGGATGGCAAAAACGGAGTTCGGTTTTTTGTCAGCCAAAGCGAGCGTGCGCCCTTTACCGTTATATAATAAAGTAGTAGATGCAAAACGATTGCATCGGGAGGAAGTAATATGAACTATCAGGCAATTTTAGAATACCAGAAGGTCGACGGACTTTTACGCAAAATCGAAAACGAATTAAAAAATTCCGAGGAGCGCAAGCGTGCTTCTCAGGCAAAGGCGTTTTTGTTGGAGAGTGAGGAAACCTCTCGCCGTATGGACCACCGTGCCGAGGAGCTGATCGCCGCATATCATAAGCTCTGCGAAAAGCAGGAGCGTGAAAGCACCACGCTTGCAGAGTATGAGGCTTCTGTGGAAGAGAGCAAAAACGATCTTGATGAGCTGCGCTACATCGAAAAGAAGATTGCTCAGCTTGCCGATTCCTTAAAGAAAATCGACAACGAGATTGCCGCCCTGCAGCGTGATATCGAGGAGGTTGCAAGAGAATTCAACAGCTTCCGTAAGCGTTTTGCGGCAGCAAAGGAAGAATATAAAACGTATAAGCAGAAATACGATGAGCTGAAAAAATCCCGTGCGGCAGAAATCAACGCCATCAAAGAGCAGCTTGCAACGCTTGCCGCAGGTGTTGAGCCCGCTATGATGGAGATGTATACGCAGAAGCGTGCGGATAAGCTGTATCCCGTTTTTGTGGAAATTCGCTCGAATATGTGCGGCGTATGCAGCATGGAGCTTTCTCTCGGAGATAAGGCCTTCTTAAAGGAAAACGGCTATGTAGAGTGCGAGCACTGCAAGCGTGTGCTGTACTTAGCAGAATAAACAACAGAAAAGATTTGCCCGTAGCGCTACCTTGCTACGGGCTTTTTTGTTGCAAACAGAGGGATAAATCTTTGACTTTTTAGTTGTTTCTTTTTGCCATCTGTGGTATAATAATATATCGAGTAAAAATTGGAAAGAGCGTATGAGAGTAAAGTTAAAATCGTTATACGAAGAGGTATACGACGCGCGTGTGCTGCGCCGTGCCAAGGAATATGTAAAAAAGGGCGCCGTAACAGGTCTTAAAACAGAGCTGAAGGAGGATCGCCTTTTTTTGCACGCACACGTGGCGGGCACAAAGGGTAGGTCGTACGATGTGCGTATAGAATTTGATCAGAAGGGAGAGCTTTACGATTATGAATGCGGATGCTCAGCCTTTCAGCTTCGTGCAGGCCCGTGCAAGCATATTGCCGCCGCGGCGTTTGTCTACGAAAAGGAAAGCGCTATGCGCCCTGCGCTTGCTGTTGGCTCGCAACCCACTACGGCAAACGGACTGATTGAGCTGTACCGCAATAAGGCAATCCGCAATATCACGCTGTTTCCCGAAAACGGGGTGCGGCTCCGTGCAATCATTGCCCCCTCCGCAGGCGGCATTCAGGTTGGCTTTGAGATAGGCAAAACGAGGTTTTACGTAATACGTGACCTTTCTGCCTTTGCCAAAAGAGTGATGGCAGAGGAAAACTACCGCTACGGCGAGAGGCTTGGCTTTGTGCACGCGCCCGAATGCTTTGATGCCGAAAGCAGAGAGCTTCTTTCGTTTGTGGTGGAGCAGGCGCGGGAGGAAATGCTTCTGGGCGGCAATTCGGACTTGAAAAACGGTGTGCTTACCCTTGCGGGCAGAAGAATCGACGATTTTTTTACCTGCTACAAGGAGCCCGTTTTGTTTTACCGTGATTCCTTTTCCGGCACGCAGGAGGATAGACCGCTTGCCCTGTGTCATACCGATCCGCCGCTTGTGTTTACCTTAAATAAGGTAAGATCGTGCTATAAGCTTGCGGCAGGCATCAAGGATGTTTTGCTTTTCAGCGGAGAAAAAAGCCTGTATTATTTTACGCAAAACGAGGTATACGTCTGCTCGGAGGGCTTTACAGAGGCGCTCGCTCCCCTGCTCTCCGCATTAAAGGACGGAAACGTGATAGAGATAGAAAAGGAGCGGATCCGTCCGTTTTATAAGTCCGTGCTTATGCCCGCACTTCCGTATATTACGGCGGACGGCAACGGATGGCAGAGCGCCGAAAAGGATCCCCTTCCCGAGGGCAAGCCTGCGCTGTATCTCGATCTTTCAGACGAGGGCGACGTGCTTTGCGATCCGTGCGTGTGGTACGGTGAAGAGAGGGTAGACCCTTTTGCAGAGGGAAGAGAGGAGCGAGATTTCGTTCGGGAAGCTTGCTTCGTGCAGTTGATTGAGGAATACTTCGGTACGGATAACGGAAAATTTATCATTCGTGACGATGAGGCGATCTACCGCTTTTTAACAGAGGGAAAGGCTCGCTTTGCCTCTGTTGCAGAGATATTTGTTTCGGATAAATTCAAAAGAATACAGATCAGGCGCCCCTCAAAGCTTTCTGTGGGAGTAAGACTGCGTGGAGATCTGATTGATCTGGATCTGCGTTTAGAGGGATATACGCAAAAGCAGCTCCTCGAAATACTTGCCGCATACCGTAAGCGCAAGCACTATGTGCGCTTAAAGGACGGTACCTTTGCGCTGATAGACGAGGCGCTTCTTGCCCGTACAGAGGACATCCTGGACGAGCTTGATCTTTCTGCCTCCGACTTAAACGGCACCGTGAGCCTGCCGCAGAGCAGGGGATATGCACTTTCTGCCATCGAGGACGAGGCTGTTTCGTTGGATGCCGACGACGCCTTTATGCTTGCAATCGATAAGCTGAAAAGCTTTGACGAAAGCTCCGTTGCCGTGCCCGAGCAGTTGGATGCGGTTTTAAGAAATTATCAGAAAACGGGCTTCCGTTGGATGCGCACTCTTTGCGAGTTCGGCCTGGGCGGTATTCTTGCCGACGATATGGGCTTGGGTAAAAGCGTACAGCTTATTGCGCTCTTTTACTCTTATCGGAACGAGGGTAAAACCTCGCTGATTGTTTGTCCCACCTCGCTGATATTAAACTGGCAAAACGAATTCAGAAAGTTTGCGCCCGACCTCAACGTGCTTTGCGTGATGGGCGGTGTAGAAGAAAGGCGTGCGCGCCTTGCCGAAAGCGAGCGCTACGATGTTTTGATCACCAGCTACGATCTTTTGCGCCGTGATATCGAGCTGTACGAGGGCAAAAGCTTTTTGTTTGCCGTTGTGGATGAAGCGCAATGCATCAAAAATCATACCACGCAAAAATCCTTCTCGGTCAAAAGGATTGTCAGCAAGCACCGCTTTGCTTTAACGGGCACGCCCATCGAAAACAATCTTTCCGAGCTGTGGTCCATCTTCGACTTCGTTATGCCCGGATACCTGTATCACTATGCCAAATTCAGAGAGCGCTACGAGCGTGCGGTAATCGCGGAGGAAAACGAGCGTGTAGCACGCAATCTGCAACGTACCGTCAGCCCCTTTGTGCTCAGGCGCTTGAAGAGCAACGTGCTGACAGAGCTTCCGCCCAAGGTGGAAACGGTGCTTTCGGCAGGGCTTGAGGACCGTCAGAGAGAGCTTTACTACGCACAGCTTGCCTCCTTCCGTGAGCAACTTAAAGGCGGAGATACCAACCGCATTCTTGTGCTTTCTCTTCTCACCAAGCTGCGTCAGCTTTGTTGCAGTCCGCGCCTTGCCGTAGAGGATTACGACGGAAACGACGCAAAGCTCCAGATGGTGTTGGAGCTTGCTTCAAGTGCGGTGTCCTCCGGGCATAAGCTCCTGATTTTTTCTCAGTTTACCTCTATGCTTGCTATCATTCAGAAGGAATTGCAGGCGCTGAATATTGCCTCGTATACTCTGCAGGGCAGTACCGATAAGGTAGAGCGTATGCGCCTTGTAGAGCAGTTCAACGAGGGAGATGTTCCCGTATTCCTGATTTCCCTGCGCGCAGGCGGAACGGGCTTGAATCTCACCGGCGCAGATATTGTGGTGCATTACGATCCGTGGTGGAATCTTTCCGTGCAGAATCAGGCAACCGACCGTGCATACCGTATCGGTCAGAAAAACAGCGTGCAGGTGTATAAGCTTGTGGTTAAGGATACCATCGAAGAAAAAATCATGCAGCTGCAAGCCAAAAAGCAGGCACTCAGCGATAAAATTATTCAGGAGGGAGAGCAGCTTCTCACCTCGCTCACGCAGGACGAGCTGATGTGGCTGTTTTCCAAGGAGGATGAAGCGTGAAGGGTATCATACTGATCAACGCCTTCTATCGCTCTCAGGCGGTAGAGGAGCAGACGTCACGGCTTGTGCAGTCTTTTCGTGCGCTCGGTGTGGAATGCGAGGTGATGCAAAACGATTTCGTGCCCGCATATTGCGACAACGAAGCGCTTCGTCTAAGGCTCCCCCCGTGCGATTTCGTGGTGTATCTGGATAAAGACAAGCACATTGCCCGTATGCTGACAAGGCTGGGCATACGGCTGTTTAACAGCGCAGAGGCGGTGGAGGTTTGCGACGATAAGCTTCTTACGCATATTGCACTTTCGGGTGTTGTACCCATGCCCAAAACAGTAAGTGCGCCCCTATGCTATATGCGTGGCGATGAATCACGCTTTTTGCAGGAGGTAGAAAAAACGCTTGGCTATCCTATGGTGGTAAAGGAAGCGTTTGGCTCGTTGGGCAGGCAGGTGCATCTGGTGCGCGACAAGGCTCAGCTTCTTGACATCTACGGGCGTCTGTACCCGTACCCTCATCTGTATCAGCAGTTTGTGCAGGAAAGCGCGGGCAAAGATCTTCGTGTCATCGTGGTCGGCGGCAGGGCGGTTGCCTGTATGCAACGGCAGTCGGGCGGCGATGATTTCAGAAGCAATGTCGGATTGGGTGGCAAGGGGGAAATAACGGATTTCCCTGAGGGTGCAAGAGAAATGGCGGAGCGTGCCGCACGCGCGTTGAAGCTGGATTATTGCGGCATCGATCTGTTGTACGGAGCGCAGGGTATGCTGCTCTGTGAGGTCAACAGCAATGCTTTCTTTGCAGAAATAGAGCGCGTTACAGGCGTGGACGTGGCAATGGCGTATGCAAATTATATCGTTTGTGTGATGGAAGGGCGTATCT
>JAFQWR010000128.1 GCA_017407365.1 Clostridia bacterium | reverse complement strand
GCCAAAGTGATTGCAAGGGGAAACGCACTGCGGAAATCATCAATCCCTAATGGCTTCAACGCTTCCGCCATAAAAAGCCATCTCTTCCGCTTTTCAGCCCTCGGGGCGTTCCACCTCAAATAGCTCTGCAATCGATTCGATGATTACGTCGGGCGCTCTGCCGCCGATCATCTCTCTCGTGGTTTCGCCCGTGAGCGTCAGCACCGATAAAAAGCCGTTGTTCTGCGCAAAAAGCATATCGGTGGAAAGGCGGTCGCCCACCATGGCGATTTCCTCTGCCTCTAAGCCAAAGCGCTGCTTTACTGCCTCTGCAAGCCACATAAAGGGCTTACCGAAAATCTTTTGCGGACGCTCGCCCGTTGCCGCCTGAATGCAGGCAAGGAATGCGCCTACGTCGGGCATGGGCACCTCGGGTGCAGGGCATACAATGTCGGGATGGGTTGCGTAAAAAACAGCGCCCTTCGATACGTAATAGCACAGCTTATTCAGCTTTTCAAAGGTGAGCGTGGTGTCGTAGGCAAGAAGCACCACAGAGGGATTTTCCTCCACAAGCGTTACGCCTGCCGCACGAAGCTCCTCCTTTACGGGGTCGGTGGCAACAGCGTATACGCCCTCACCTGCATGGTTTTTTACAAGATAGTCGCTTGCCGCATCGGTAGAGCTCATAAACTGCCGTGCGCTGACGGGCAAGCCCAGGCTCTTTAACCGATCGATATAAATAACACGGGAGCGCGAGGAATTGTTGGTGAGATAGCAAATTTCTGCAAAGGAGGCAAGATACTCCACCGTTTCCCTTGCTTTATCGTACAGAACGCCGTCTAAATACACCGTTCCGTCGAGGTCAAAAAGGTAACATTTGATTTTCTTGAATTTTTGTCTGTCCGTTGCGTTCATACCTGCTCCTCTGATAGTAATTCATCCAATAAGCCTGCGTCCCTGAGATAGGTGAGCATGGTGTATTGCTCTGAAAGCTCGGCACCAAGCCCCACCGCAAGCCGCAATGCGCCTGCGCTTACTGCCTCTGCCGCAAGCTTCCCCCGATCGGGATAAATACGGCGGAACACGGTGGTTGCGCGCAGGATGTTTGCTTCAAGCGCAGTTAAGCTGCTTAAAAAATCCTTTCGGTATTCGTTGATTACGTGCGCCTCCACGCCCTCGTTGACGGGCTCTCTGCGGATGACCTCCACCAGATATTCCTTTTGGCTGACGCCCATAAGCTGCTCTAACAGCTCGGCACGGCGTGCGTAGTCGGGGGGAGGCAGAAGTGCGGTGATTTCCTGCTCGAAATAGTGCTTATACAGCGGAATCAGACGCATTGCCGCCTGAAAAGCCGCCTCACCGCCGTAGAGCCTGCATTGCTTTTTCAGAAGCTCCGCAACGCCTTGCTCGCCGCCGCTCAAATGATGGGGTGCAATCATCTGCTCAATCAAGCCAAGGTAGGCAAGACTCTTGCAAAGGACAAGCCTGCTTTCGCTGTTGCCTGCAATCAACCCCTCGCCCTCAGCAAGCGCAAGAGAGATGGCGTGGTTGCAAAGATTGACGATGCTCTGACAGTAGTAGCCGCCGCGAAGCGCTAAGCGGAAGCTTGCGTCAAACACCGCTACCGCCATAGACGCCACTCTGCCGTAGCCTGCCGCCACAAGCCTCTGAGGCGCCTTTTCGATGGCGTGGGTATCTAAAAAGAACAGATCGGGTGCCTTGGCGCGCATACGCTTCATTCCGTCACCTGCGTGCAAAAGGGCATACGGGCTTAAAACGTCGCCTGCGTGCGGCGAACAGCACACCGTAACCAACGGAAGCGCATACAGAGAGGCGTAGTATTTTGCTACGTCACACACCCCTCCTCCGCCATAGGCAATCACCATGCCCACGCCGTCACCGTAGTTCAGCAGTCTGCCGCAGTCCTTTACGTCGGGCGTAAAGCCACTCTGAAACAGATGCACGGTGACAAGGTAGTCGTTGCGTATTGCCTTTTCGGCACGGCGGGCATAGGGGATATACAAATCCTCCTCCGTTACGAGAAGCACGTTACCCGTGGGCAGAAGCTGTGCAATCGCATCGGGGAGCTTTTCCTCGATGTCGCCCGAAAAATCCAGCTTTTTTGTAGTCACCTCGTGATGCATGCCACAGCCGCACAGCACGTTGAGCTTGGCAAACTGCTCGATGGGACGTTTGGTAAAATCGTTAGCCATGAAGCCTCCTGAGTCGCTCTGCCGCCCACTCCGCCTGCGCCCTTACACGGGGCTCACGGTAGGAGCAAAGGTGCTCTAAAAGGGGCAGATACGATTGATCACCCGTGTTTTGCATTGCAACAGCGGCAAGGCACAAAAACCGCACGGGACGGATATAATTTGCTCCGATATACGGCAACAGGGGTGCAAGTGCTTTTTTACCCGCAAGACACGCCTCGGTAAACGCAGGCAGATACAGCAGCTCCTTCAGCTCCCCGGGGTGGGGCACGGGCGTAGCCGTTTGCATGGGGCACACCGCCTGACAGCTTCCGCAGCCGTACAGTCGGTTGCCGATTTTTATGGGAAGCGCGCCGTCAAGGAATGGGGGCGTGTTCATCTGCGCACGGATACAGCGCTCCGCAAAAAAGCCCTCCTCGGTTAATGCCTTTGTGGGGCAGATACTGCGACACCCACCGCAATGCAGGCACTCGCCTGCTTTTTTTCCGCCCTCGCCAAGCCTGATACCCTTTACCGTGACAAGCCCGAGCGCAAAATAACTGCCGTATGGGGGATGGGATCAAAGCGAATTGTCCCCACGGGGCAATACCCCCGACTGCATCAGAAGCGGACGGAAGGGAAAATCTCCCCCTGCCTCTGCCCGATAGCCCGCCTGCGACAGCCTCTCTGCATAGGCGATTGCCTGCTGATACACCGCATTGCTTGCATGATAGTAGGCATCCAGCCTGAGATGATGGACGTCCGTTTCCTCGTACGGGGCATAAGGATAGAGCAAAAATATTGCGGTATCCTCGCCGTTTGGTACAGAAATATTGGGTAATGAGGGCTTGGGAAAATCGTTCATACCGATATTATACCACAAAAAGGCGAGCCTTTCAAGCGCTTTTACCCTTGCTTTTGTTTTCGCCCGAAAAACAGGGGTGGGGGGAAGGCAACATCTGCTTGTGCCAAAAGCTTTGTTGCTCTTAAGCCCAAGCAGACAGGTGCTATTTATTCTGAAAGCACATATAGTCTACAAAAAAGCTTTCATCAGCACGCTCTCTGTGCAACAACAAAAAAAGGGACGCTTAAAAAACCTTGCGTCCCTTTTGTTATAGTCTTATAATCTACCCGTGCCGAGCAGAAGCAGAATATACACCACCGTGAATGCCGCAAGCACGGCAAGCATGGGGATAATCATCATTTTTACAGCGGAAAGGTAGGTTTGCCACTTTTCCTTGAAGGTAGAGTTGGATTTCTGCCTTTTGCCGCCGCCCACCGCACTCATATCTGCAACGGTGGAATTATCGTCGATATAGATGATTTTTTCTTTTTTCTTCTTTTTCGACATAGGTTGCTACCTCAAAAACTATTTCTGCTCCTCTAACAGATGGCAAGCGGCGAAGTGACCGGGCTCGTACTCCTTGTACGCGGGGCAAACGTGCTTGCAAACGTCCATTGCCTTGGGGCAACGGGTGTGGAACTTACAGCCCTTGGGCGGATTTGCAGGGGAGGGAATATCTCCCTTTAAGATAACACGGTTCATCTTTACGTCGGGATTGGGGTTGGGCACCGCAGAGAAAAGAGCCTGCGTGTAGGGATGGAGGGGGTTAGAGAAGATATCCTTCTTTGCACCGAACTCCACCATAG
>JAFQWR010000127.1 GCA_017407365.1 Clostridia bacterium | reverse complement strand
GTATTACGTTTGCTACGTGGTAAACGACGGCAGCATCAGCCTGTGGGGAGAGGGAACCACTAAGGGCGGAAACGCTATGCGCCCTGCAATTTGGGTGCAGCTTCCCATTGAGAATAAGGAATAATAAGCTTATACGGTCTGCCCAAGAGAAGCTTTCCGATAACAGAAAAAAAATAATCCAATCTCCTAAAATAAAAGAGGAAGCCGCCCTTGCTTTAACGGTAGGGTACGGCTTCTTCTTTTTTTATGCCTGTGTCAAAGCGGAGAAGATGCGGCTTTTCCGTGCAAAAAGCGTGTAGACGGTTGCAATCTGTAAGGCAAAGGAAGCTTCTTCTGTTGACAATTCAAGTGCTGTATGTTATAATACTAATAATACTGCGCTTCAAAAGGGGGCCTACCCGTATGGCTTTTTCAATTATAATAGGAGTAGCCACGTGTGCGTTACTGATTGCTTGCGTGCTGTTCTTCCCCCGTATCAAAATCGGTAAATTCGAGGCGGAAACCTATTGGCTGGTTGCGCTTCTGGGCGCGCTGATTCTGCTTTTCAGCGGTCAGATGCCAATCAAAGAGGTGCTTTCCGCACTTGTGGCAGATTCTGCCATCAATCCGATAAAAATCCTGGTGCTGTTCATCTCCATGACGGTGCTTTCGGTGTTTTTAGATGAGCTTGGCTTCTTTTCCTATCTTGCAAACGTAACGTTAAAGCGGGCGAAAACAAGTCAGATCAAGCTGTTTATGTATCTGTATATCACCGTTTCCATTCTTACGGTGTTTACCTCTAACGACGTAATCATTCTGTCGTTTACTCCCTTTATCTGCTATTTTGCCAAAAACGCTAAAATCAGCCCCATACCCTACCTTGCGGCAGAGTTTATTGCGGCAAACACGTGGAGCATGGCGCTCATCATCGGCAATCCCACCAACATCTACCTCGGCTCGGCATACGGCATTGATTTCCTGTCTTACGTAAAGGTTATGGGTCTTCCCACGCTTGCGGCAGGTCTGGTTGCCTTCGGTGTGCTGTTTCTGATGTTCTTCCGCAAGCTCAAGGAGCCTATCTCGGGTGAGGCAGAGGAGGTATACGTAAAGGATAAGCCCCTGCTTATTGTGGGGATTGCGCATCTTGCCGTTTGCACGGTGCTGCTTGCCATCGGCTCGTATATCAACGTAGAAATGTGGCTTGTTTCCTTATGCTCGCTGATCAGCCTTTGTCTGTTTGTGCTGATTATCAGTCTGGTACGCAAGCATAAGCCAACAGAGCTTGTTGCGTGCGCAAAGCGTGCCCCCTGGCAGCTGATACCCTTCGTGCTTTCGATGTTTATCATCATTCTCGTGCTTTCGCATAAGGGAGTAACTGCGGCGCTTACCGGGCTTCTTGGCACGGGCGGTACCGTTTTCCGCTACGGTATCACCTCGTTTTTAAGCGCAAATCTCATTAACAACATTCCTATGAGCGTTTTGTTTTGCTCTATCATAGAGCCTTTATCGGGTGCGGTGCAAACGCAGGCCGTTTTTGCGACGGTAATCGGCTCTAACCTTGGTGCCTTTTTAACGCCCATCGGTGCGCTTGCGGGCATTATGTGGCAGAACATTTTGCGTCATCACGGTATCAAATTCGGTTACGTGGACTTTTTGAAGATTGGCACGACGGTTGCAATTCCCACTCTGATGGCGGCGCTTACCGTTTTGCATTTTATACTGTAAACAGAGGAAAAACAGGAGGAAAATGATATGGCAAAAAGTGAACAGGCTTTTTTGAAGCTGCAGGCAGAGATTGCATCCTACGAGGGTGACGAGCCGTATATCTTCATCAGCTATTCCCATCACGATACCGAGGCGGTTTACGATGTGCTCCGCCTTTTAGAGCAGGAGAATTTCCGCTTCTGGTATGACGATACCATGGAAATCGGAGAGGATTTCAGAGAAGAGCTTCGCACGAAGATTGAAAACTGCTCTGCGTTTCTGTTTTTCGTTTCGGAAGCATCTATGCGCTCCAAATACTGCGGTATGGAAATCATCACCGCATACAAGCACGACAAAAAGATTTTCCCCTTCTATCTGAGCGATGACGTGGAATTGCCTGCCGCATTGAAGATGATTTTAGAAAATCTTCAGCACGTAAAGGGCTTTCTGGGCGATGGCTCGCTGCGCTATGTGAAGAAAATGATTACGGGGCTTCCCATCGAAACGATGCGTACCCTGCAAATTGAAGACGGAGAGCTGAAAAAATGTAAGGACGGAAGCCGTAGCATCGTGATTCCCAATACCGTCACCGCAGTTGGCGAAAGCGCATTCAAAAACTGCGAAAAGCTGGAGGATATCACCGTTGGAAGCAGTGTGCGCGTGATGGGCAGAGAATCCTTCCGCGGCTGTAAAAACCTGCAAAGGCTTGTTCTTCCCCAAAATGTGCAGGACGTAGGTGAAAGCGCTTTCCGTGATTGTATCGGCCTTACGGAATGCGTGGTGGAAAACGAGGGAATCGAAATCGGTGAGCGTGCATTTGAAAACTGTGCTTCCTTAAAAGACGTCCGTTTGCAAGCGGGTATGACGGAGATTTACGGCGGTGTATTCAACAGCTGTAAATCATTGGAATATATTGACCTTCCCGAAATGCTCACGATTCTTGGTGAAAGCTGCTTTGCCGATTGCGCAAGCTTAAAGGAGGTCAGCATTCCGCCCCACGTAACCAAAATTGACGATATGGTATTCAACGGCTGTATCGGCATGGAGAGCATTACCTTAAACGACAGCCTGATGAAGATCGGTAAAAATGCATTTAAGGATTGCCGCTCGTTAAAATCGGTATACATTCCCCGCTCGGTGGTAACGATGGGCGTGAGCCCCTTCAGAGGGTGCTGTAGCTTAGAAAGCATTACGGTAGACCCCAAAAGCCGTTTCTTCAAGTCGGTAGATAACGTACTGTTTAACAAAAATAAGTCTGCGCTGATTTGCTATCCCTCGAAAATTGACAGCAAGGAATATTTCATTCCCGACAGCGTTACGGTAATCGGTGACTGGGCATTCTGCGAGTGCGTACGCTTAGAGCGTGTGGTTATTCCCGATAGCGTATACGAAATCGGCGAGGGTGCGTTTTATACCTGCTCCGGCTTGAAGGAGATTATTATCCCCGATTCCGTGGTGCGCATCGATGATACCGCCTTCCGTGGCTGCTCCTCGCTTGAGCGTGTGGTCATTCCCGATTCCGTCAAAGACTTTGGCTGGGGTATCTTCAACGGCTGCAGTAAGGTTACCGTAATCTGCAAGGACGATTCTCCTGCGGCAAAATACTGCGACAGCAAAAGCATCAAGCATTACGCTCCGTGAGTAAAACACGGTTGAAACAGCAAGTAAAAAGCAAGGCTGACCAAATAGGTGAAGCCTTGCTTTTGTTTGTTTTTGGGTGCGTTTTGGACGTTATACGGTTAGGATTGTTTGATAAGCCCCGTTTTTCGATAAAAACCGTCTGCATTTACGTGTGCAACGGTTGGAGGGGAAGAGGAGATAATAAAAAACGGAGGAGCCGTTTTCGGGCTTCTCCGTTTGCTTTTTTATTTGGTTTACAGAGTCATTGCCTTTTCCACGTAAGCACGAACCTCTTCCACGGGGATGCGGATCTGCTCCATGCTGTCGCGGTCGCGTACGGTTACCGTGCCGTTTTCGAGGGTGTCAAAGTCAACCGTTACGCAGAAGGGCGTGCCGATTTCATCCTGACGGCGATAACGCTTACCGATGCTTCCCGTATCGTCGTAGGTGACGGGGAAGTATTTGGAGAGCTGTGCGTAAATCTCGTCTGCCTTTTCACCGAGCTTCTTCTGTAAGGGCAGAACGGCTACCTTGTAGGGTGCCAGATAGGGGTGCAGGTGCAGTACGGTACGGGTATCGTTTTCCAGCTGCTCCTCATCGTATGCTTCCGTTAAGATGGCAAGGAACATACGGTCTGCGCCCAGAGAGGGCTCAATGACGTAGGGCAGATACTTTTCCTGCGTGATGGGGTCGGTGTATTCCAGGTTTTCGCCGCTCTTGGTCTGGTGTGCCTTTAAGTCAAAGTCGGTGCGGTCTGCAATGCCCCACAGCTCGCCCCAGCCAAATGCAAAGCGATATTCAAAGTCGGTGGTTGCGTTGGAATAGTGCGCAAGCTCTTCCTTTTCGTGGTCACGGGTTTTGATGTTTTCTTCCTTGATGCCAAGCGCAAGGAGGAACTGCTTGCACTGATCCTTCCAGTAGCTGAACCATTCCAGATCGGTTCCGGGCTTGCAGAAGAATTCCAGCTCCATCTGATCGAACTCACGGATACGGAAGATAAAGTTACCGGGCGTGATTTCGTTGCGGAAGCTTCTGCCCGTCTGTGCAATACCGAAGGGGATTTTTTTGCGGGTGGTGCGTGCAACGTTCTTGAAGTTTACAAAAATACCCTGTGCCGTTTCGGGACGGAGATATACCTCACTGCCCGTGTCTTCGGTAACGCCAAGGTGGGTGTTGAACATCAGGTTGAATTTGCGGATGCCCGTAAAATTGCTGTTGCCGCAAATGGGGCACTTGATCTTATTTTCAACGATGTAAGCCTCCATCTGCTCGTTCGTCCAGCCTGCAATCGAAAGCTCGATGCCGTGCTTTGCGATATAATCCTCAATCAGCTGATCTGCTCTGTGACGGGATTTACAGCTCTTGCAATCCATCAAGGGGTCCGAAAAGCCGCCCACGTGGCCGGAAGCCTCCCAAACGCGCGTGTTCATGATGAGTGCGCAATCTACACCTACGTTGTAGGGGGATTCCTGAACGAATTTCTGCCACCAAGCGCGCTTGATGTTGTTCTTCAATTCTACGCCCAAGGGACCGTAATCCCAGCTGTTGGCAAGACCGCCGTAGATATCACTGCCGGGGTAAACGAAGCCTCTGCCCTTGCAAAGGTTTACCAGCTTTTCCATGGTAACTGCTCTTTTATCCTGTGCCATAAAACTATCCTCCGTGGGCGTAAGAAAACAGCCCGAAATTTTTATCGTACGATAATCTATAATATCATACCATTTTTTGCAATAAATGTAAAACAACTAAAGGGCATTTTCGTGTATTTTGCTTAATTTTGTACGGCTCATTTTGCTTACGGAATGACTCATCCCTTTTTCGGCAGGCTTTCCTTTGCGCCGTTGCAGGAGAGAAAAGGAGGAAAGCCTATTATGCTGAGGAAAAATGCTTGAATATCAAGGGATAATCTGTTATAATATCATCAGGCTCCATATTATTGGCAGGCGGTTGTGCTTAATAAAGGGATGGAAGCAAGCCACTTGCTTTGCAAAGGGCTCTTTCAGGGAGGAATTATGAAAAGATATGCCATAAATAAGGAATTCGGTATTTTCCGTTATCTGAAAATCCCCGTGATGCCACCCAAAATGGCAGGCTTTGTGGGAGGCTTGCTTCGTGCGCCCGGCTGGGTATTCCGCAGCATAGAGGTAGAGGTAAGTAGGCAGAAGATTAAGGGCTATCAGCAGGGGGAAATCGAGGTGCTTTGTTTTTCGCCCAGAGGCGTTGCGCCCAAGGCGCCCTGCCTGGTTTATTACCATGGCGGCGGCTTCTTTTTCGGTGCGGCAGGCTACCACTATAAGCTTTGTATGCAATATGCCGCAGAGCTTGGCTGTAAAATTGTATTTGTGCAATATCGCCTTGCGCCCAAAAGCCCCTTTCCCATACCCGTGGAGGATTGCTATGCCGCCTATAAATGGACGGTCAGTCATGCAGATATGCTCGGTATAGATGTCAATCGCATTGCCGTGGGCGGAGACAGCGCAGGTGGCTGTCTTGCGGCGGCGGTTTCGCTGATGCTGCGTGACCGTGGCGATGTGCTTCCCCTGTTTCAGCTGCTGATCTATCCTGTAACCGATCGGCGTATGCAAACGGAATCCAACAAAAAATACACCGATACCCCCATGTGGCACAGCCGTCTTTCGGTAAAAATGTGGCAGAGCTATCT
>JAFQWR010000126.1 GCA_017407365.1 Clostridia bacterium | reverse complement strand
CCTCCCGGCTACGTGGGCTACGACGAGGGCGGACAGCTTTCCGAGGCAGTAAGACGCCGTCCCTATTCCGTTGTGCTGTTCGACGAAATCGAAAAGGCGCATCCCGATGTGTTCAACGTGCTGTTGCAGGTGCTGGATGACGGCAGAATTACCGACTCGCAGGGCAGAACGGTGGATTTCAAGAACACCATCATCATTTTAACCTCTAACATTGGCTCACAGTATCTGCTGGAGGGCATCGATGGAGAGGGCAATATCACCGCTGATGCAAAATCGCAGGTAGAGGCAATGCTGAAGCAGTCGTTCCGCCCCGAGTTTCTGAACCGTCTGGATGAAATCGTATTCTATAAGCCGCTGTCGGTAAAGGATGTGGTGCAGATTGTAAAGCTTATGCTGCGCTCGCTTTCCGCCCGTCTTGCCGAAAAACAGCTCACCCTTAAGGTTTCCGAAAAGGCGGAATCGGTGATTGCCGAAAGCGGCTACGACCCGATGTTTGGCGCAAGACCCCTGCGCAGGTATATTCAGGCGAGAATCGAAACGCTGATTGCAAGAGCCATTCTTTCGGAGGACCCTGCGCCCGGCAGTACGCTTTCGGTGGACGTAAACGAAAACGGCTTTTCTGTAGAGGTGCTTGCGCCAAAGGGGTAATCGCCTGACGGCGTGTTGATAAGACGCCGCAAAAAAGCAAAAAAAAGGAACGAAAGCACGCAATACGGTGTGTCTTCGTTCCTTTTATTTTTTATGTAGGTGTTATTCCTGCGGAGCGGGGATCGGCTTGCTGTAAGAGAGCCTTTTTTTGACGATGTGCATTACGATGAAATATACGGGAACAAATACGGCAACTGCGCCTATCCATGCGGCAATGTTCGAGTAGCAAAGACCGGTATATCCAAACATAGGGGTAAGCACAAAGGCGGCAAAGGCACGCATGGCAAGCTCCAAAAGACCGCCCACCATGGTAAAGCCGCTGTAGCCAAGCCCCTGAATGGTGTTGCGCAATACTATCACAAGCATCAGAAATAGCCCGAAGGAGGCCTGCACGTGCAGATATTGCATACCCAGATCCAGAACCTGTTGCAGCTGGTCGGGGGTTACGTCGGTGATAAAAATATTCATCAGCGGTCTGCCGAAGCAGAACATGATAATTGCGCTGATGGCACAGCATACAACGCCAATCAGCAAAATGGAAGCGGATCCCTGCTTAATGCGCTTATAGTCGCCTGCACCGTAGTTTTGTGCCATGTAGTTTGAGGCGGCAGGTGCAAGACCCTGAATCACAAGGGTGGCAAGACCGTCTACCTTTCCTGCTACAACGTACGCCGATACGTATAACGGCCCAAGCACGTTGAGTGCGGATTGCATAATGATAAGCCCGATGGAGATCAGCGAAAACTGAAAGGACATCGGAAGCCCTGTTTTGACGTGTAGCCACAAAAAGCCCTTTCCAAATTGAAAATCGCTTTTGCTCAGTCTTAAAACGGGGAATTTTTTTACGGAATAAAAATAGCAGAGCACGGCAGAAAGCCCTTGCGAAAGAACGGTTGCAACAGCGGCGCCGCGGATGCCTAAATGGAATACGAGAATAAACAGCAGATCCAGCCCGATATTTAAGAAGGTGGAAACAATCAGAAAGTAGAGTGGCGTGCGGCTGTCGCCCAGTGCGCGCAGAACGGCGGCGAAGTAGTTGTAAAACAAGCAGGCGGTCAGCCCGTAGAAGATTACGGACATATACGCGTATGCGTCCTCAATCAGGGTGGGGTCGGTGCGCATCAGCTTTAGCAGAGGCATACATAAGATACTGCTGAGCACGGTGGCAATTACAGAGATGATTGCGCAAAGAAAAAGACCTGCGCCAAAGGATTTTTTTACCTGTGCCTCGTTCTGAGCGCCGTACATCTGTGCGGTAATAACACCAAAGCCCGAGGCAAGACCGTTGGTAAAGGAAAGCACGAGCATGGTAATCGAGCCGGTGCCGCCCACGCTGGCTACCTTCTGAAGCCCAAGCGTCTGCCCTACTATTAAAGTGTCGGTAAAGCTATATAGCTGTTGAAATAAGCTTCCTAAAAAAACAGGGAGAGTAAAAAGAATCATCAGCTTCAACGGATTACCCTTCGTAAGCATCTTAGCCATAAAAGATTCCTCAGATATCAAAAGATGATGTGCATATTTTACTCTTAATTTTTGCCCTTGTCAACAAAAAGAAGGAGTGTTTACAACTATTTTTATTACCTTGAAGGAGGTATGGAAAAAGAGTGGAAATATGTCGCTGCAGGGTGATAAGGAAAAAGAAGAGAAAAGATTTTTTTGCGAGTAAACTTTGCTTCCGTAAAGATGCAGATAGCAGATGCTTGCAAAATAATAGTGTTAAAAATATTAAATAAAACACAACAATGTAATAATTTATAAAAAACAGCAACGAAGAGTTATGGTCCCGGTTGCTGTTTTTGTTTTCGCAAAAACTTATATAAGGCGAAAGTTTTTTGTATTGGTTTTTATAAGAGATTTCGTAGCGCTGTTTTTTTCTGCGGGAATCGTAGCAAAAATATGTTTCATAAGTCCAAAAACAGGGAAAAAAATCTTCTCATAATATATACACACAAAAAAGTGGTTTTATTGGCAAAAAGCAAAAAATATTTTAACATATTTTTTTCAATACAAAAAACTTTCGCCTTATATAAGTTAAGATGAAAAATCCTTATGAAAATATGGCGTCTGTTTATAGAAAAACGGAGGTAAAAAATGAAACGAGCAAAAAAGAAAGGCTTTACACTGGTTGAGCTGATCATTGTAATCGCCATCATCGGCGTGCTTGCTGCTGTTCTGATTCCCACCTTTGCGGGTGTTATTGACAAAGCAAACCTTGCAAGCGATCAGGCGGATGTAAAAAATATGAACACCGTGCTGTCGCTTGAGGCAGTTATGCAGGACAAGGCCTATTTCTCTATGGCTACGGACGTTGTCGCTTTGCTTAAGGAAGAGGGCTTCGGGCTTGTTCCCAAGTCAAAGGGCTATGCGTACTGGTACGACCGCGCAACGAACAAAATCGTTCTTGCAAGCAACGACGCCGTATTTTCGGAAAAGCTTTCGGCTTCCTCGGGCATGGTAGCCTACGCAGACGGAGAGGAAAAGACCTTCAAGCAGGATTCTCTCGAGGCGGTCTCCTCGTATAACCCCAATCTGCTGTACGTCGATCAGAATATGTCTAACGGCATCACCAAGATGCTTAACACCATCTATAATCTGATTGATGATGCAAAAACGGCAGTAGGCACAGACTATACTGCGGTTACCAATAAAATGACGGCGCTTTTTGAGGAAGCAGTTGCCAACGCAACGCTTTCTATGCCCAACACCTCGGCAGATTTGACGCGTGCCCACAATTGGTTAAAGGCATATCACCCCGCAACGGCAATTTACGTAGATAACGATGATATGTATATTGCAGGCGGCGTAAGAGTCAACTACGAGGTCATCGGATACGTGTTTGAGCCCGGTATCACCGAGATTGCTCAGCCCTCTCAGCTGTGGGATGCAAACGTAGAAATTTCCAACAATACCCTGATCATTCCCTCCTCGGTTACCAAAATCGGCAACGGTGCGTTCACCGGTATCTCCGAGGAAACCGTGGTTACTATCGAAAACACCTCCTTGCTGAATTCCAACAACATCAATCCTGCGGCGCACGTAGGCTCGGTGGCAGGCGCAGAGGCAGAAACGGTTTCGGCGACTATCGTATATCAGCAGGCTGAAAACAAGTGGTCGGTAGTAGATAAGGATTATATGTTTATCTACGACAGAGGAGTTCCCACCCTCACCGGCACGAAGGAAAACGGTATTACCACGATGGCGGGCAAGGTTCCCACCTACTCCAGCATTGCCGATCTCAGCGGCTTAACCTTCCGTTATACCGGGGTAGAAAAAGTGGGCGGCTATACGCTTGACGAAAAGGTTGCAACCTACCTGATCCCCACGGCAAAGGTCGCTGTAAGCGATTCTAAGTTAAACGGTCAGGATATCGAGATCAACAACAGCAACGGCACGGTGAAGCTGGACGGAGCGGATCTTGGAGAAATGCGTCTGATGTCACGTAAATACGGCAATCTTACCGTGTTCTCGGGCGCAGTTGCCACCAAGGATGGCGAAAAGATCTATCGCATCAAATCCTTCGGCTACTTCACGCAGATCGACGTCAATGTGTTCCAGATGCAGAGCGCAACAGACGGCAATTATCAGATGTATTTCCGTGACCCCTTGCAGGGCATGAGCCTTGCCGGTATGGACGGTATTACGTATGAAGTAACTGTTGACGGTGTTGCGACACCTTACAAGTTTGATGCGGAAAAGCTCAACACCACCGGCGCAATGGCAGGCTACTATGTGATTTCTTCTTCGGACTTCAATGCAAGCACCAAGGGAAATATCACCAAAATTCAAGCGAAGATCGGCAGTAACGTAATCTTCGAGCAAATTTTATAATACGTGCATAACGCAAAAAAGCGTAAGCAAATAAATAGGAGGAAACCTATATGAAAAAAAGAACAATGTTACTTATGGCACTGATGCTGATTGGCGTTGTTGCTATGACCGGTTGCTTATCCTTAGAGCAAGCAACTGCAATCTCCTTTATCACCACCCCTGCAAACGTTTACGTGTTGAACGACGAAGCGGCAGAGCTCAACTTTGCAATCGGCGTTGAGAAGGGCGAAACCACCGAGCTGATTGAGGTGGAAACCACTTGGGGAAATATCGATGAGGCATTAAAAAAGCTGCCCAATCTGATGACTGTTACCGGTTGGAATCTTTCCACCACGGGCGACAAGACCTTAACCGTCACCTACGGCTCCTTAACGCTGACCTATCCCTACACCGTTATTTCCGGTGAAATTCAGGGTAATGGCTCCAAGGAAACCCCCTTCCTGATTACCTCCGCAGAAGAATTTGTTCAGGTTATCACCGAAAAGAAGACCTACAACAACGGCTACACCTACTACAAGCTGGTTAGCGACATCGACTTTGCAGGCGTAGATATGGCTGCTTACAAGGCTGCTGTTTCCGAGTTCGTATTCAACGGCTCGCTCGATGGCTCCAAGCCCGACGGTCAGGGTAGCTATGCAATCTCCAACTTCATCAATACCCAGGCTCCCATCGGCGATAAGGGCTTCGGCTTATTCTACACCATCGCAAACGGTACGGTTAATGAGCCCATCACCTTCAAAAACATCACCCTTAACAACTGCATCGTAGCAAATGAGCAGGCTTCGGGCGCTGCTTTACTCGCTTACGGTATGGCTGATACGAGCGCTCCCTACTACGTGGAGATCGACAACGTGGATACCGATGCCAACAGCTTTGTATTCGGTATGAAAAACGTCGGCGGTCTGATCGGTTATGCCAGAATGACGGGTAATCTTGAGTCTTCCGTTTTCAAGATTCGCAACTGTGACGTAGCGGCAACTGTATTCTCGGTTGATGTCGGCGCGGGTGGCTTAGTAGGTACCATTTATGCCGGTTCTACGACTACCGTTGTTCAGGATAACAATTCCATGCACGGCACGATTTACGCTCCCGGCTTTGCAAATAAGTTCTTTGGTAACAATTCCACTTGGAAAGCTGATAACAAAGAAGCTTTAGCCGGTGCTGCCGTTGCTACTATAACAAGCGAGAAAAAAGAACCTTTATCTAAAACGTACGCTGGAAAAACAATCAGTGAAGCATTCGACGGATTAAATATCTCTACAGATGCTCCCGAGGCTGATTTCTACACGGTTACAATGTTTACCTATGACAAATCGGTAATCGGTACCGGCGGTTCTCGTATTCTGGTAAAGAGTATTAAGGTTGAAACCTGGGCAGAGGCTATGGCTGTTCTTGTTCCTTCTACCTTAACCTACAATAAGGCAGATGCAAAAATTACCAATGATCCCAATGCAACTGCTATGGAAATGTCTGCTGCGGAATTGAATATGAATTCAGGTGATACATCCGATCAGGATGCTAGACTGTTTGTTGTCGTTACTGCATGTGAAGAAAACGCTCGTCTTTCCTTCAATGCTTCCACGATGCTCGGCTCGCCCGTTGTTCGTTACCAAATTACTTTAAGATATACCAGCGTAACGAAGGCAGAATAATCTTTCCATAAGTGATTGATCATTAACTAAAACACAAAAGAGCTACCGCTTGCGAGTATTCTCGTGGGCGGTAGCCTTTTTCGTTTGTCGGATGAAAAATGGGGCAGAGGAAAAAAGGATCACAGAATCCCCTTGCTAATCGTAAAACCGATAAACGGTAGAAGCACCAAAGCCTTTTGCTTATAGAGAAAATCGGCAAACGGCAGTAATTACAAAATCCCTTTGCTTATAGAGAAAATCGGTAAACGGCAAAAAGAAAGGCAGAAGCGTTTTGCTCTGCCTTTTTGGGTTTTATTCCTTTTCGATTGCCGCTCTTGCTTCGATAAAGCAACGGACGGCGAATTTCAGATCGTCGAGCGTGTGCGCGGCGGAAACCTGCGTGCGGATACGAGCTCTTCCCTTGGGTACTACGGGGTAGGTGAAGCTGACTGCGTAAACACCCAGCTCATACAGCTTTTGCGCCATTTTGGCGGCCTTATGCTCGTCATACAGCATGATGGGTACGCAAGGGTGCGTGCCGTCGATGATGTCAAAGCCCTCAGCCTTCAGCATCCTGCGGTATTCTGCGGTGATTGCTTCCAGGTGGTCACGGCGCGAGGTGTCCTTTTCCAGCATTTCCAGCACACGCAGGGAGCCTGCCGCAACTGCAGGGGCAAGGGTGTTGGAGAAGAGGTAGGGACGGGAGCGCTGACGGAGCATATCCACGATTTCCTGCTTTGCCGCTGTGAAGCCGCCCGATGCGCCGCCAAGAGCCTTGCCGAAGGTGCCTGTGATGATGTCCACTCTGCCCATCACGCCGTTGTGCTCGGCCGAGCCTCTGCCCGTTTTGCCCACAAAGCCGGTTGCGTGCGAATCGTCCACCATCACGAGTGCGCCGTAGCGGTCGGCAAGGTCACACACGCCTTTGAGGTTTGCAATGATGCCGTCCATCGAAAAAACGCCGTCGGTGGCAATCAGCTTGATGCGCGCGCCCCTTTCGTCTGCTGCAATAAGCTGAGCCTCGAGGTCCTGCATATCGTTGTTTTTGTAGCGGAAGCGCATCGCCTTGCAAAGCCTTACGCCGTCAATGATGGAGGCGTGATTCAGCTCGTCGCTGATTACGGCGTCCTCTGCGGTGAGCAGAGTTTCAAACAGACCGCCGTTTGCATCGAAGCAGGAGGAATACAAAATGCAGTCGTCCATGCCCAAGAAAGCGGCAACCTTCTGCTCCAGCTGCTTATGCACCGTTTGCGTGCCGCAGATAAAGCGCACGGAAGAGAGTCCGTAGCCGTAGGTGTCGTACGCCGCCTTTGCCGCCTCTGCAAGCTCTGCGCTGTCTGAAAGCCCGAGATAGTTGTTTGCACACATATTCAGAAGGGGCTTGCCGTCTGCGTGGATATGCGCACTTTGCGGCGTGGTGATGATGCGTTCGTTCTTTTGTACGCCCGATTCCCGAATCAGCGCCAGCTGCTCGCAGTAATGGGCAAATGCTTGCTGTTTATTCATATGATTCTCCTTAATTCTGCTTGCCGTGCAGGTCAGTCCAATCCAGAATCACCTTGCCCGACTGCCCCGAAAGCATTGTTTCAAAGCCCTTTTGCCAGTCCTTTACAGAAAAGCGGTGGGTGATGATTTTCTCTAAGGGGAAGCCGCTTTCTACAAGCGCGGTCATTTTGTACCAGCTTTCATACATTTCTCTGCCGTAGATGCCCTTTAAGCGCAGACCGTTCCAGATGATTTTGTTTAAGGGCAGCTGTACGCGCTCACGGCTCTGAATGCCAAGAAGGGCGATTCTGCCACCGTTGCACATGCTGTCGATCAGCTGATTGAGTGCGTGCTCGTTGCCGCTCATCTCCATGCCTACGTCAAAGCCCTCTACAATTCCCAGCTCTTTCATCACGGCGGAAAGGTCCTCTCTGCCCGTGTTTACCGCCACCACGCCAAAGCCTTCTGCAAGCCTTAAACGATAGTCGTTGAGGTCGGTGATCACCACGTTTCTTGCGCCCGAATGCTTGGCAATGGCCGCCGCGAGAATGCCGATGGGGCCTGCGCCCGTAACGAGTACGTCCTCGCCGATGGTGGTAAAGCTGAGTGCGGTGTGCGTGGCGTTGCCAAAGGGATCGAAGATGGCATACAGATCGGGGTCAATGCGGGGAGAGCAGGGAACCACGTTTGCCTCGGGGATGACCAGATATTCCGCAAAGGCGCCGTTGCGGTTTACGCCAACGCCCTTCGTTTCGCGGCACAGGTGCGCGTTGCCCTTGCGGCAGTTGCGGCAATGCCCGCACACGATATGTCCCTCGCCCGAAACAATTTCGCCCACCTTGCGTGCAACCACGTTTTTGCCCGTAGCCACAATTTCGCCCACGTATTCGTGACCGATGGTTGTGCCAAGCGGAACGGTGCTCTGTGCCCACTCGTTCCAATCGTAGATATGTACGTCTGTGCCGCAAATCGCCGTTTTGCGGATTTTTATCATAACGTCGCCCTCGCCCATCTCGGGGATGTCTACCTGCTTAAAGGTAAGACCCTTTTGGGGAAGATCCTTTACCAATGCCCACATTTTTCCGTTTT
>JAFQWR010000125.1 GCA_017407365.1 Clostridia bacterium | reverse complement strand
TTCCCAAATACATCGACGGTAAGCGCAATCAGGACAACGTTACCTACAAGCATCCCATGCTGGAATCCATTCTGAACGTTACCTACGGCTGTATGGTATATCAGGAGCAGGTTATGCAGATCTGTCAGAAGATGGCGGGCTTCTCATTCGGTCAGGCAGATATGGTCCGCCGTGCAATGGGTAAAAAAGACCTGAAAAAGATGCTCAAAATGGAGGGTATCTTTCTGAACGGCGAGCAGGACGAAAACGGCAACTATAAGGTAGACGGTGCTATCAGAAGAGGTGTTCCCGAGGCTGTTGCGCAGGATATCTTCGATGAGATGAAGGGCTTTGCAAGTTATGCGTTCAATAAGTCGCACGCCGCAGCCTATGCCGTTCTTGCATATCAGACTGCATACTTAAAGCGCTATTATCGTACGGAGTTTATTTGCGCAATTCTGAATAACCGAATTACCAATATCGAAGAAATTATCAAATACGTCACCTACTGTAAAGAAAACGGAATCAGCGTTGTTCAGCCGGATATCAACCAATCGCTGGCACCCTTCCACGTAGAAAAGGGTACCATACGTTTTGGTTTGGCCGCCATCAAAAATGTGGGCGGCGGTGCGGCAGAAAGCATTGTGCAGGAGCGCGAAAAAAACGGGCCCTTCCGCTCTATGAGCGACTTTTTCAGTCGTGTGGATTCTTCTGCCATAAACAAGAGATTGGTGGAATCGCTGATCAACGGCGGTGCGTTTGATTGCCTTGGCGGTACCCGTGCGCAGTATATGTCTGTATACGAGGGCATGATGGAGCGAGCCGTTAAGGATAAAAAATCGATGGCAACGGGGCAATTCTCTTTATTTGGCGACTACATTCAGGAGGATATCACCGATCATCTTCCCGAGGTGGGCGAGTTTGAAAACAAGCAGAAGCTGCAATCCGAAAAGGAGGTTCTGGGTGTGTATATCACGGGTCATCCGTTAGAGGAAATCCGTGCGGTACTGAATACCTATTCCTTCCACACCGGTCTGTTGCAGGCGTTTGAAATCGATGAGGATGGCAATAAGTCGTACGAAAAGGTAGAAAACGGCCAGGCTGTCACCATGGGTGGCTCTGTGCAGGAGGTGCGTAAAATCCTTACCAAGAGCGGTAGAGAAATGGCAGTTATCCGCCTGGAGGATTTATACGGAACCATCGAGGTTGTTTTCTTTGGCCAGACGTACGTCAAGGCACGTCCCTTCCTGCAAAAGGATAACATTCTGAAGGTTGTGGGCAGACTGCAATTAAAGGACGAGGGCACCAGCATCACGGCTGATGAGGTCAGCTTACTTGATTTAGAGGAAATGGCGCCCAAAAAGCAGGAGCCAAAAAAGGTTGGCTCACCGTTGGGTGCAAGGGCTTTGGGTGATGCGCCTAAGCGGATTCTGTATTTGCGCTTTGACGCCTCGCTTTATCAGAGGGTGATGGATACTCTTGCCGCATACCCCGGCAATATGCCCGTGCGTTGGGTGGACCAAAGCAAAAAAACACGCAATTTAGAATGCCGTGTTGCCGACTGTCAGGGCTTAAGAAGTGAGCTTCTTGCGGTTTTACCCTCAGAAAAGGATATAGCTTACAAGGATATAAAGTAATCAAAAGAGGTTTTTATGGCGGAAGCAGGTATCACAAAAAAGGCGATTGTTCAGCAATTCAAGCAGTTGATGCAAGAAAAGCCCTTCGAAAAGATTTCTGTCAGCGATATTACCACGCGCTGTGGCATCAACCGTTTGACCTTCTATTATTATTTTCAGGATAAATACGAGCTGGTAAATTACATTTATTATACCGAGGTGCACCTTAGCATGCTGGAAAATTTCCATGCCTTAGAGGATTGGTCACCCTGCTTTTGTCAGTTGCTGACTTCGATTCTGAAGGAAAAAGCGTTCTATCGCAACGCATTTGCCGTTAAAGGAGAAAACGTTTTTACCGATTATATTTTCAGCTTAACAAAATCCACTCTGATTTATATTTTCGGCACCTTTTTTACAAGCACCATCAAAACAAAGGAGGAGGTAGAGTTTACTGCGGATTTTTTTGCCTGCGGTATTGTGGGGGCCATCGCACGGTGGGCAACCGACGGAATGCAGGAATCTCCTCAGCTGATGACCTCGCGCCTCGGTATGATGGTGAAATCGCTCCTTATTGTGACGCAAAAAAAATAGTACGCTTATTATTTCCGTAATTTATTCAGTTAAGCACCCTTGATATCGGGGGTGCTTTTTGTATGCGCAGGGCTTGCAGTTACCTGCAAAAAAGAATTTGTGGTAGAAATGTGTTGAATGTGAAAATTAGGGGAATAATATCCCAATGCTCAACAAACACAAAATTGCATTTGTTATATAAATATAATCACAGGAGGCACTGCTATGAGTAAAACTTTAGGATTGGCACTTGGCGCAGGTGGTGCAAAGGGTTTGGCACACGTTGGCTTTTTAAGCGTATTGGAAGAAAACGGAATTAAGCCCGATTATATCACCGGCTCTTCGATTGGCTCTATGATAGGAGCGCTCTATGCAAATGGCTTTCCCATCAGCGAGATGGTAAAATATATTGATACATTAAAGCAACAGGATATTTCAGATTTCGATATGCTGTTTTATAAAAACCTTGGTCTGATGCGAGGCAAAAAGATCAAACAGCTGATGATTGAGCTTTTGGGGGAATACACCACCTTCAATGACCTGAAAATTCCCTTTTCCTGTGTTGCGGTAGACCTGATGTCTGCAAAGCAGGTAATTTTTAACAGCGGCACACTTTGGAGTGCGGTTCTGGCAAGCTGCTCCATCCCCTCGGGCTTTCAGCCTGTGGAAATGGGCGAAATGATGCTTGTAGACGGCGCAATATTAGACCGTGTTCCGGGGGAGCTGCTTGCAAACGCATATCATCCCGACGTAAAAATCGGAATCGATATTCTCGGAAATGTGGAAATCGGCAAGGCACCAACCAATATCGTGGAATGCGCACTGCGCTCGTATATGATTGCCGAGTATCAGATTACCAAGCTGAAAAGCCATTATCTGGATATTATGGTAGAAATCAATCAGCCCGAGGTGGAAATTCATAAGGTAAGCAACCTGCGTATTTCCTACGAGCGTGGCAGAGCAGCTGCAGAGAAATATTTGCCGCAAATTCAATCGCTTTTGGCGAATTAGTGCAACATGGTTGACTTTTTTTAACGAAAGCATTATAATATATATTAGGATGGGAAAGGCAGTTTTGCAAGGATAATAGCGAAACTGCCTTATGCTTTTTGATATAAAGAATGATTCGTGCCCTTTTATAAGAAGGGAAAAGAGGTGTAAACTGAAATGCTTTGGCAAATTATGTTAGGTAGTATACTTTGCGGTGTGGTAGGCACCGGAATCGGTGGCGTTTTGGGGGTTGTAATTGGCAGCCGCGCACATAAAGCACAAACCGTTTTGCTTTCCGTTTCGGGTGGCTTGCTCATTGGGTTTGTGTGCTTTGAGCTTTTGCATCACGCAGTAGAGGAAGGAGGCTTATGGCTGAGCGTAGGCGTTGCCGCTTTTTTT
>JAFQWR010000124.1 GCA_017407365.1 Clostridia bacterium | reverse complement strand
AGCAGGGGCCTCGGCGATAGCAGGCGTTTCCTGTGCGGCGGCCGCCGCATCGGGCAGACGCGAAACAAGCAGATTTGTTTTTCTCTTTTTTCCCACACTTTCTGCAATCAGCAAACCAAGTGAGGCCAACAGCAGCACGGAAGTGGCAATCAGCAAAAGAAGCTTAACCTCTTTGCTCCACTGTATTGACATACTCAAGGTATGCGCTAATAAATACATAATTTCGCCTCCATCCATTGCACTTAACAGTCATCGGGCGCTTTATCATTCTGCTCGCTGGCAGAAGGCGCCGATGCGTTGTCATTATTTTCCACAGGTGCGGCACCATCGTCTGCCCCCTCAGGAACGGGCTCAAGCTGCACTTGCTTATCGTCATCTTTAATCAGGTAAATACCGAATATAAAAATCAAAATGATTGCCAACACGTAAATAAAGCCACCACCCTTGGTGAGCCACCCGACAAGCAGGCCAAGATCATGCATCACCAGCACGACCTCACCAAAAATCTCATCTTTGGTTACATTGACGCGGTCCTGTGTGTTGTTGGCATCACCGCGTGTGATAAACACCTCTTTGCTATCGTCGGCAAAATCAACGATACGGTGCGTAGTGGGCGTCTTCTCGCCCTCGTGAGCGAAGGTGACGATATCACCTATTTTATACTCGCCCGTGTCTTTAATAATGATCAGATCACCCTCCATAATGGTATCCTGCATGCTTCCCGTGGCGATAACCAAAATGGAGTAACCCGCAAAGGAAGGGACCTGTGATTTTAAGATCAGCTTGTCGATCGCCAGCCACCCTGTTACAACCAGTAAAAGGGCGCAGGCGATCAACAAAAGAGCTGTCAGGGATTTTTTTACGATCGCCAGCACGCGGCGAGGAGAGATCTTAGCGCCGTTACTTACCTTATTTTCTTGAAGCTTTTCCATTGCTATTATTCCTCCTCGTTTACTTGTGCTGTCATCTGAAATTGCAGCGTGTATTCGCCGTTATTCACGCCAAAATAAGTGTCGGTTTCGTCGTTTCCGTTTTCAAACTTCCATCGCCACTCTAAGGTAAAGCGATGCGTTGAATCGGGCAACAAAATCATATTGGTGTAATTCAGCTCCTCGGCGGAGAGCCATTTTTCTGTTTCAAGGAGTACGTTGTTCATTCTTACGCGGAATTCCAAGGGGAAATCGGAAACCTCTGTACCGTTGTAAAACTCTTTGATGGTGAAATCATAAACGAGATTTACGTTGTGCGGATTTTGTAATACAAACACGTACTCACCCTCAGAGCCCGGGGCAATTGAGCTATCAAGCACGGCAACCGTGCCCTGTCCTCCCCAAGTGCCGCCCTTATCCTCCACCTCTATGCTGGGCACGTCGGAAAACGGGATATCGATCATCCAGATAAATCCAAGAGTGGCCACCAGCATCAGGGTAGCCAGCACCAGCATCACAATGTGCGAGGGACGACGCTCCCTTGTGGCGATCTTGCCAACAGGCTCCTTGCCTAAAAAGAGCACACCGTCTACGAGGCACATTTCCCCTGCAGGGGAGGTATAGATTCGGCATTTCTCACGCTTTCCCTCTGCCTTTTCGCGTTTCTCGACACGCGCAAACAAAGCAACGTCCTCCCCATTCAGGTCAAGCACGTGCTTTTTTGACAACGTGCCAAGGGCGTGGCCTTCGGCATCGGTGATCAGCTTGTGGCGCCTTTTCACGGTCAATTTCCCGTCAAAGGGCGCAGGTGTGAATTTTGGATTGTATAACATTGTGTGTTATCATACCTTTCTTACATAGTCACGCCGCTTAGCTGCGGTGACGCTTTTGTCGCGTCGCGACAACAGCCGTATTCCGAGGGCGCAGGGAGAGAGAGCTGCGCCATCAAATATAAAAAATTGCGGTGACAAATTGCTTTTGCCACCCCCGCCCCCGATCGGGGGCGAGAGGGACAAACAAAGTGCTTAATTATTTCTGGATCTGAGATACCTCGATGCTCATAGTGAAATCAACGCCGGTCTTTGCGGTGCAATCAAATGCATTGCCCTGAGGATCGGTATACGTATAAGCACCGTTGCTAACGGAATTAGCCGCAGCTGCACCAAGGATGGTATCTGCTTGGTTCGCGGTCAGGCCGGTAATACCGGAAGCGTTTTCAAAATCCCACGCCCACGTAAGCGTGTAAGTGCCGGCATAGGTATAAGCTGCATTTGCCTCCACCGTTGCGTCCATTGCATTGATAAATGCAACAATTTCAGCAAGCGTTACGTTCGTGCAAGAAGTAGCAAGAGTAGCATTAACCACATCGTTACCTGCACAGGTCAGAGTCCACTTAATGGGGTGATAGGTTTCTGCCGGAAGGCTTTCCGCACCGTCGGAATCATACGTGAGAGCCACGTCCGTGCCCGAAGCAGTTACAGTAACCTGAGAACGAACCTCT
>JAFQWR010000123.1 GCA_017407365.1 Clostridia bacterium | reverse complement strand
TCGTATTCCTCACTGCGCGCAGAAAGCATAATCACGGGCGTATCCTTGCTTTTTCGGATTTCCTTTACCGCGGAAAAGCCATCTAAGCGGGGCATCATCACATCCATGACGATGAGGTCAAAATCTCTTTCCCTGCACATTTTTACAGCATCCATGCCGTCCTCGGCAGTATAAACCTCATAGTTTTCAAAGGATGCGTATTCCTTTAACACCTCACGAATGTTTTCTTCGTCGTCTACAATCAGTATTTTACACATAATCTAATTTTCCTCCAAAAGCAACTGCTCCACCCGAGAAGCAACACGCTTCACAGTGAAGTCGGTATAATCCTTTTCGTTCATAACAACGCCAATCAAGCGGTAAAATCCGGAAAAATCAGCATCGATCTGCTCTGACAAAACAGCATACAGTACAAAAAACAAATGCCATTCAAAGTCCTCGTTTACCACGCTTTGCAAAAGCCCAACCGTACGCTCCTGTTCTTTATTCTTTGCGAAAAGCGTTATAGGCTCGGTTAGCTTTACATCGGGGCTCTGAATCTGCTCTAATTTTACGGCTATCATGGGCACAAGAACATCCACGTTATTTCTTTCCTGTGCAAAGTACACCAAAGAATTTGCAAGCAGCTTACTGACGTGCTTTGTTTTGGTTACCACACCAATCTCTTTATCGAGCTTACGTGAAATCGCATCAGAAAACAGCTTACCGCATAAATCCTGAATGCTCATACGCTCACCCATGGGCAGGCTTTGCTCCTCTATCTGCTTTTTGACAATCTGAAGCATGGTGTCGATACCCATCAGATTGTTGCGGATGGCAGAGAGCATTTCCACCCCGTATTCATTATTGTCAGATATAAAAACGTTATTCTTATATACTACGCTGTGCTCAATATTCGACCAGAAGCTATTGATGAGCGAACGAATCTGAAGCTCAAAATAAACAACCTTATCCTCAAAATAGTATCTGCCGTCTATGCGATAATTCGGCAAGCCGTTTTTTTGGATACATGGCTGAGGGCGGGATAAATCCAGATGGATTCCCTTTAATTTTTCACACTCAAAAAAGCCGTCCTCCGCCTGTACAGTAAAGGCAGAGCGTATGGCACGAAAGACCTCTTCCTCCTCGCTCATAAAACGGCACTCAATCATGATGCCAAGGCAGTCGTAGATATTATCAAGAATCTGTGACGGCAAGCTGACCCCACGATACCACTGCCTACGCAGAATTTTTTCCTTCAATGAAAGATCCTGCTTTATGCGATAAACGATATTGTTGACCATCTCACGCTGGGGCTCCAACAGCTTACGGAAGCCCTTTGTCAAGCCGACAACAGCACGGTCATAATCGGGCTTACGGCTTCGGTGCAGATATATCGCCTGATCGATCAGCTGAAAATACTCATTCATTTCTTTTCCTCACAGCTTTGGTTTTGCATAAGCAAACGCTCCGATTGTGCCCGCTGAAAGGGAATGCTTCCTCCTTTGTTTTGCGGCTGACTGATACCTGTTTTTACAGAGCAAGCGGCAATCAAAAGAGAAACAGCGACTGATTTCCATACATTCTGTATCAAAAGACAACCTCCTTTACAGCATTATTTTAGCATACAATTGTTATAGAGGTAAGCTTTTTGT
>JAFQWR010000122.1 GCA_017407365.1 Clostridia bacterium | reverse complement strand
TCTGAGGACGTTGCAAAGCGTCATATCGCACAGGGCTGGAACGTAATCGATGTACCCAACGGAAACGATGCAGAGGCTGTAAGCAAGGCAATCAAGCGTGCAAAAAAGAGCACCGAAAAGCCCACGCTCATTGTTTGCCACACCACCATCGGCTACGGCTCCTCGAAGGCAGGCACGGCAGATTGCCACGGCTCGCCCTTGGGTGCTGCTGTTTTAGAGGAAACCAAAAAGCAACTCAACTGGAATTATCCTCCCTTTACCGTACCCGAGGAGGTTCAGGCGCATTTCGATGCACTTAAAGCAAAGGGTAAGCGTAAGGAATCTAAGTGGAAGCGTATGTTCCGTGCATACAAGGCGCAATATCCCGAGCTTGCCGCAGCCTACGAGCGCGACAAAAAGGGTACCTTGCCCAAGCTTGCCGAAATGGAGGATCTCTGGGCATTCAGTAAGCCCGATGCAACCCGTAACACGAGCTTTACCGTGCTGAATAAGCTTGCTGAGCTTCTGCCCAACCTCATGGGCGGCTCTGCCGATTTGGCACCCTCCAATAAATCCAATATGAAGGCACGTGCGTATTTCTCTGCAGAGGATCGCATGGGCACCAATCTGCACTTCGGTGTGCGTGAGCATGCAATGGCTGCTATCACCAACGGTATGTTCCTGCACGGCGGTCTGATTGCATACTGTGCAACCTTCTTCGTATTCAGTGATTACATGAAGAATGCAATCCGTATGAGTGCAATCATGGGGCTGCCCGTTCCTTACATTTTAACGCACGATTCCATCGGTGTCGGTGAAGACGGCCCCACCCATCAGCCTATCGAGCATCTTACCGGTTTGCGCTCCATTCCCGGCATCAAGGTTTACCGTCCTGCTGACGGTAAGGAAACGACTGCCGCTTGGATTTCCGCATTAACGGGCAATAAGCCCACCTGCCTGGTGCTGACCCGTCAGAACCTGCCGCAGTACGAAAACAGCGGTAAGGAAGCGTTAAAGGGTGGCTACATTCTTTCTGATTGCAAGGGTAAAACGCCCGACCTGCTGCTTATGGCAAGCGGCTCTGAGGTTGAACTGATTATGAAGGCACAGGAAGAGCTGTGGGCACAGGGTGTGGATGCGCGCGTTATCTCGATGCCCTGTATGGAGGTGTTCAACGAGCAGCCCGAAAAATACCGTGAAAAGGTTATGCCCGCAAATGTTCGTGCCCGCCTTGCAGTAGAGGCAGGTGCTACCATGAGCTGGTATCGCTACGTTGGCTTAGACGGCGCTGTAATCGGCTTGGATCACTTCGGTGCTTCCGCTCCCGCTGAGATTTTATTCAAGGAATTCGGCCTCACGGTAGAAAACGTGGTGGCTAAGGCGCTTGGCCTGGTTGCAAATAAGTAATTGCTTTTTTGGCAATACCGTTTTTTAAGTATAATAAAACCCACCTGCTGTTGGTTAGGCAGGTGGGTTTTTTGTATTTATTGCTTTAAGCTCAATCATAAGATAGCTGTGTTTCAAAAAAGGTATTTACCAGATACAGGTAATCGTCCAACGAGCTGAACGATCCCCAAAAGGAATAAACGGTGCCGTCTGGCAGGTATTCTCCGATATAGCCTGCAAAGGAGCCTCGGTTATAATCCGCCCAGATAATCAGATAATTACCGTTTTCGTAGGTCAGTCTGATGCAAACGTCCTTGGGAGAATTGTATGCGTAGTAGGTGTGCAGAATATGGCATTGCTGAAATTCTGCCAGAAGAAGAGGAATCTTTTCCTCGTTCAGAGTTTCAATCACCGTTGCCTTTGATTCCTCAAAGGGTAAAAGCTTGTCAAACTGATTGGGTACCCAGGATACAAAGTGCTTTTGCTCTCCGTTTTCGTACTGAATCAGCTCCGCCCGTACAATTCCTTCAAAAAAGGTGTCTTCAATGATAAACGTGCCGGGGTCGCAAGCGGTAAGAGATAAGCAAATCATAGCCGTCAGTAGAATTGCAATTGTTTTTTTCATGCTTAAAATCTCCTTTCTGTATTATTCGTACACGCTTTTCCCGTGGCAATCATAAGCAACTACAACGGGGAAATCCTTTACGGTAAACCGACGGATAGCCTCTGTGCCAAGATCCTCGTATGCTAAAATTTCAGCGTCCGTTACGCACTGCGCATATAATCCGCCTGCACCGCCGATAGCGGCAAAATATACCGCGGTATGCTCAATCAGCGCATTCCGTACCTCCTCGCTCATAGAGCCCTTGCCGATGATGCCGCGCTGTCCGTTTTTAATCAGAGTGGGTGCATAAGGACTCATACGGAAGCTTGTGGTGGGGCCGCAGCTTGCGGTGGCAAGATCGCCCTTGGGCGGGCAAGCACCTACGTAATACACGGTGGAGTTTTGCAGAGGGAAGGGCAGAGTAGTGCCACAGCGGATTGCCTCTACAATGCGCTTATGTGCGGCGTCGCGGCCTGTGTAAATATCGCCCGAAAGCAAAACTCTGTCACCTGCGTGCAGGTTTTTCACTGCTTCCTCCGTTAAGGGTAGGGTGATTTTAATCATATTACAGCACCTCCTCACTCGATCTCACGCAATTACATTGAATGTTTACACCAACGGGCAATGCGGTTATGTGCGTGGGGTGCGCCTTGATATGTACGGCAAGAGCGGTGGTGTTTCCGCCAAAGCCCTGCGCGCCGATCGGAAGTGCGTTGATCTCCTGCAAAAGCTCAGCCTCCAATGCGTTCAGCTCCTCGCGCTCGTTGCGAGTGCCAATCGGGCGTAGCAGAGCCTCCTTTGCAAGAGATAGGCATAGCTCGCTTGTGCCGCCCACGCCCACACCGACAAAAACAGGGGGGCAGGGCTTACTGCCTGCATCACGGATAGCAGTAATAACCGCCTTTTTTACACCCTCTATGCCGTCGGCAGGCATCAGCATAAACAGCCTTGTCATATTTTCACTGCCAAAGCCCTTGGGCATAAAGGTGATCTTCACTCTGTCGCCCGCAACAAGCCTCACGTGCAGAACGGCAGGTGTGTTGTTTTTGGTGTTGATACGGGTGAAGGGGTCTAAAACGCTCATACGCAGGGCATTTTCTGCATAGCTTTCGGCAACAGCCTCGTTGACTGTTTTTTCAAAATCTCCACCGGTAAAGTGGACCTCCTGCCCGATTTCAAAAAAGAATACGGCCATTCCGGTATCCTGGCACACGGGCAGGGCTTTTTGCTCGCAGAGGCTTGCGTTGTCAAGCAGTACCTGCATGGCAAAGGCCGCACTTTCAGAGGTTTCGCTTTGCTTTGCGTTTTGCAGTGCGCAAAGAGCGTCGGGGCGTACCCTTGTGCAGGCTTTTGCGATCATTTGCTTTAAGGTTTGCTTCAAATCAGATAAAGGAATTTCTCTCATATACAATATTATACCACGAATGACTTGATTTTCGCAATCGGTTTGTGGTAAAATATGATACATGGATATAAAAATTTATGCGTTGGCGTCCGGAAGCAAGGGAAATGCCTTTTATATTTCGGACGGAACAACAAATATCTTAATAGATTGCGGACTTCCTGTAAAGGAGCTGCAAAAAAGGGCTTCTGCCTGCGGCGTGGATCTCCTTGCACTCACTGGCATTCTTTCCACGCACTGTCACAGCGACCATTGCTGCGGTATCTCCTCTCTGTGTGAATGGAGCGGTGCGCCTGTGTATTTAGATGAAGGCGGCGTAGAGGCGTTGCAAAAGCTCTGTTCGTTAAACCGTGCGCTGATGCATCCGTTCAGAAGAGGAGAGGATTTTTCCGTTGGGACGGTTGCTGTGCATCCGCTATCACTCAGTCACGATGTTCCCGTGTGTACCGGTTATGTGCTAAGCATTGGGGATAAAAAGGTGGTCTACGTGGCGGATCTTGGCTTTGTGGACGATCATGCATTGCGTGCTGTAAACGGTGCCTATGCATTGATTCTGGAATCCAATCACGATATTGATATGTTGATGCGCGGTACATATCCTCGGTTTCTGAAGGAGCGTATCCGTTCGCCGCAGGGGCACCTGAGCAACGATCAGGCGGCAGAGCTTGCGTTATACGCCGTGCAAAACGGCACGCGGAATCTGATGCTTGCACATCTTTCCGAAGAAAACAATCTGCCCGAGCTTGCCTTCCATACCGTTGAACGCAGGTTGCTTGCAGAAGGGTATATCGAGGGTAGAGATTACAGCATGGTCACCGCCGGTCAGGGCGCACCCACACGCCTGCCCTTAGATTTTTTTCTGAACAAATGAATCTTCCAAATGTAGGTAAAAACGTCGCAGTATCTGCGGCGTTTTCTTGTATAAGTTTTAGCAGAATTACAAAGGCTAACTATCAGTAAAATGGGCGTTCGTTGGGGTATGATAAACGTTCGTTTTGCAGTATTTATACTTGTCCACTCCTTTTCCACAGTAATCCACCTTGAATGTGGATAAATGTGGATAACTCGGTGGATAAGTGTGTAACTATTTGATTTTTTGGTAAAAACTGATAAATAATCGGGCCTTGAAGGGGGATTTATATGTTAAAACAGAGGTTATCCACGGTTGCTATTATCTTAATTGTGTTATTTTTAACCCTGCAGTTTTTGGGGGTAAGAGAAGAAAGCGCCAAGGCGCAGGTGCGGGATATGTGCGTAGTCATCGATGCGGGGCACGGCGGTATCGACGGCGGCTCCGTGGGTAGAATTACGGGCGTTTATGAGGCGGATATCAACCTTGCCGTTGCAAATGCGCTTGCCGAAAAGCTTACCGCGCTTGGCATTCGTGCCGTACAGACAAGAAGCACAAAAGAGGGGCTTTACGGTGAGCCGACCGCAGGGTTTAAGCGCAGAGATATGGTTGCCCGAAAAAGAATTATTGAAGCAGAAGCTCCCGACCTTGTGGTTAGTATTCATCAGAATGAATATGCAGGAAGTACGAGGTGCGGTGCGCAGGTGTTCTTTTGTAAGGAAAGCTCATTTTCCGGGCATGCGGCTCTCTGTATTCAAAACGAATTGAATGCATCCGTCAACAAAAGAAGGCTGGATGCATTATTCGGAGATTATTATATAGTTAAATGCACAGGCTTCCCCTCGGTGATAGTAGAATGCGGCTTTTTGTCCAATGCAGAGGAGGAGGCGTTGTTGCAAACGGAGGAGTATCAGCATAGGCTGGCAGAAACAATTGCGCGAGGAATCATACGCTATTTTTCTGAAACTCTTGCTGCGTAGTGGAGATTGCTTCCGCTTCAATGACGGAGAGAATAGCCTGATGCGGAAATTGTAGAGAGAATTATATCGTATCTTGATATAAATGGGCATTTTTGCAAAACAATTTGCTTGGAATTCTTTATATCGGGAAAGAAAACTTTGACAAAAGCGTTGTTTGTTGATATAATATTCCCTATGAATACCAAAAACAAACAAAAAAAATATCAGGCTGTGTTCTTTGACCGCGACGGTACGCTCGGTCGCTCTCAGGTGGTACGTGTACCAACAGATGTGGAATTGTTGGAGGGCATAGCAGAAACCTTTGCCGCCCTGAAGGCGGCAGGTCTTAAGGTTTTTATAGTCACCAATCAATCCTGTATTGCCAGAGGCTTAGATAACGGCTACGATTTTGCAAAGGAATTCCGCTCGTACGGTGCAGACGGCTGGTATATCTGTCCGCATGATACGCAAGACGGCTGTGATTGCCGTAAGCCCAAAAACGGCTTGCTGTTGCAGGCGCAGAGGGAAAACGGCTTGGATTTAACCAGATGCATTATGGTCGGTGACAGGCGTACAGATGTGCTTTGCGGTCAGTCTGTGGGTGCGCTTGGCTTTTTGGTTCGCACAGGAAAGGGGCTTATAGAGGAGGCAGATCAAACCGATTGGCATGCCGACATGGTTTTTGATGATTTTCGTCAGGCTGCCGACTGGATTATAAGGGAGGTAACGGAAGATGGCTCCTATTAATACAGCTGATGTCAAGAAGCAGAATGTAAAATCAATTTTCACCTTGATTCGTCGGCACGAGCCCATTTCCCGTAGAGGTCTTGAGGATCATTCCGGTCTTTCATGGGGCACGGTTTCCTCGGTTACCTCAGAGCTTGTTCAAAAGGGCATTGTGGTAGAGGAAAGGGAGGAAACGTGCGAGCTTGGCAGACCTACCAAAAATCTATTGGTTAACCTCGAAAAGAATCACGTGCTCGGTATCGATATCAACGGCTCCTGTATCGTTTTTGTGGTTACGGGCCTTGCCGCAAAAATATGCGATACTCAGACGGTAGCTCTCACTTCTCCTGATAGCGAGGGCGTGCTTGCGATTACATATGCAAAAATAGAGGAGTACCTCAAAAAATTCCCGACCATATTGGGTATTGCCCTTGCCATTCAGGGCTTTGTAGACGTACAGAAGGGTGTTGTAATTGCCAATGACCGCATCAGAGGCTTCCGCAATATTCCGCTGAAAGATCTGATTGAGCAAAAATTCGGGCTTCCCTGTTTTTTCTTCCACGATCCCGACTGTCTGATGCAGTATGAACGCTTTTATCGCAGAAGCATTGCCGCAACGGTAAAAAACTGCTTCCTGATTCGTGCCGATGCCGACGGTATCGGTATGAGTGTTTTAATTGACCGAAAGCTGTTGCGTGGCTCCGGCGGTGCTTATGCGGAGTTTGGGCACACAGTGGTAGAAAACGGCGGCACACTGTGCGAATGCGGTCAGCGTGGCTGTCTGGAAACCTGCTTTACCCTGCGTTCTATGGCAAAGCGCTGTAATCAGATCAGTGGGTTAAGCTGGAGCGATATGGATTTTGTTAATGCCTTCCATAGCGGCGACCCTCTTGCAAGGGAGGAGTTTGCCAGAGGGCTGCGCCTGTTCGACGGTGCTTTGCAAAATCTCATCAGTATTTTAGATCCGCAATTTGTTTTGCTTGGGGGCACCATTGCCGATCATTTCAGAGAATACCTGAAGGAGCATTACGAATCCTTCACACAATCGGCATTGCTGTTTCATACCTCGAAGATAGTCATTATCAGCTTTGAGGAAATGGAAACCGTTTTGGGTGCGGTTATCGGAGCGGCAGATGCTCTTTCCACCAACGTAATATAATACCTTTAAGACACAGTGCTATGCCTCTGTGTCTTCTTTTTTGTCTTCTGTTTTGCACGGTGTTTCTATATCCCTAGCAAATAGCCGATTGGCGTGCTTTGTTCAAATTTGCCTTGTTTTTGGGCTCCAGTGCGGGTGTGATCTGTTGAATGTGTGTGATTGTTATTGGTTTATACAATAATACAAGGGAATCCTTCCTGCACTTGCGGTGGGGTAGCTTCGAGGGAAATTTTCAGCAGAGCAGGGCGTTGTATGGCGGAGAGGGGAGTAGGCAAAACAGAAAGACATCGTTGTTGAGGCAGGGTTGTTTTTGTGTGAGGCTGAGTTTTTTATAAAAGTAGATAGAAGTATATTATTCTAATTGACTTTTTTCTGTATTTGTGGTATAATAGTTATATCAACAGTTGATATAAGTGTTGATATAAATAGCTTTGAAGGAGTTTACAATGAAAAAAAGCTTAACCTTTGCATTATGCTTTGGTAACCGTTTTGTTTTTTCGCCTGTCTATATCAAGGACGCGCGCAAAGAGGTAGCAGAGGCTGTCGAACGCGCAGGCCACAAATATCTGATTCCCGATGAAAGCATGACGCCCTTCGGCGCAGTTGAAACGATGGATCAGGCAAGAGTATATGCCAAGTGGTTAAAATCGCACGAGGGCGAGTATGACGGCGTTATTTTCAGTATGCCCAATTTCTCCGACGAAAACGGTGCGGCAGTTGCTCTGCGTGAGGCAGGAGTTCCCATTCTGATTCAGGCTTATCCCGATGATCTCGATAAATTAAGCACGTCGCAAAGACGCGATTCCTTCTGCGGTAAGTTCAGCGTGCAGGACGTGCTCAATCAGTATCAGATTCCTTATACCATTTACGCACCCCACTGTGTGCATCCGTTGAGCGAGGAGTTCCAGCAGAATCTGCGTGATTTTGCTGCTGTCTGCCGTGTTGTTAACGGTATGAGACATTTCACCGTGGGTGCCTTCGGTGCGCGTACCACGCGCTTCAAAACCATTCGTTACGACGAAATGGCGCTTGAAAAATACGGCATCACTGTGGAAACCATCGATCTTGCTGAAATGTTCGATAAGATCCGTGCATTGAAGGATGACGATCAGGCTGTTACGCAAAAGCTCAAGGTTCTTACCGATTACGTCAATTGCAGTGCAATCAAGCCCGAAAGTGTTGTTAAGCTTGCAAAGCTCAGCGTGGTCATCGATTGGTATATCGAAACGTACAATATGCAGGCGTTTGCCTTCCGTTGCTGGCCCGAGCTTGGCGATCAGCTCGGTATTTCCGTATGCCCTCTGATGTCTTACTACAACAACATCGGCATTCCCGCTTCCTGCGAGGTGGATATCTGCACGGCTATCAGTATGTACGCCATTCAGCTTGCCTCCGAAGAGCCCACGATGTGCCTGGATTGGAACAACAACTACGGTGACGAAAAGGATAAATGTATTATTTTCCACTGCGGTCCTGTGCCTAAGGCTCTGATGAAGCCGGGCGAGGCTTGCGTGGTTCCCAACCAGTTGAACAACCTCAGTGAGGGCTGCTATGTTGGCGATATCGATAGCTTTGCTATGACCTATTCCGGCTGCAAAACGGAAAACGGCGTGCTGAGCTTCTATGTGGATGAGGGCGAAATGACGGATGACCCCATCGATTCCACCTTCTTTGGTGCTAAGGGTGTTGCGCATATTCCCAACCTGCCCAATAAGCTCCTGGTTATGGGCAGAAATTCCTTCCGTCATCACCTTGCAGTGGGCAGAGGCAGAGTAGCGGCTGCCATCCGTGAAGCCTTCACCTACTACCTGCATTATGACATTGTAGATTTAGACCAAAAAATTTAAGGAGTATATATTATGAACGCTATTACCATCACTGAAATGTTTGCCCGTGCAAAAAAGATCAAGGCAAACGGCGATAAGTTTTCGTTGCTTGGCATCGGACCTATGTCTAAAACGCTGATTGAGGCTGTTTTAGCGCTGGGTGCCGAAAAGGATTTCCCCATTATGCTGATTGCAAGCCGCAATCAGATCGATTCGGATATTTATGGCGGCGGTTACGTTTGTAACTTTGATCAGAAGCGCTTCAAGGCTTGTGTAGACGAAATGGCTGCAAAGGTTGGCTTTGATGGCTTATGCTATCTCTGCCGTGATCACGGTGGCCCCTGGCAGCGTGACGAGGAGCGTAGCGGAAAGCTTCCCGTAGAGGAGGCAATGCGCATTGCAAAGGAATCGTACGTAGCAGATATGGAGGCAGGCTTCGATCTTTTACATATTGACCCCACGAAGGATCCCCACGTAGAGGGTGTTGTATCTCTTGACGTAGTATTGGATCGCACGGTAGAGCTGATCGAATACTTAGAGGGTGTCAGAAAGGAAAAGAATCTTCCCGAAATCGGCTACGAGGTCGGCACGGAGGAAACGAGCGGCGGTCTTACCTCTATTGAGGCATTTGAGGATTTTGCCAAAAAGCTTACCGACGCATTAAGCGAAAAGGGCTTACCCTTGCCTTTGTTTATCGTAGGTCAAACGGGCACGCTCACCCGTCTTACGCAGAATGTCGGTCAGTATAACACGGCTGAGGCAATTGCTCTGACCAAATCTGCAAATAAATTCGGCATGGGCTTAAAGGAGCACAACGGTGACTACCTTTCCAACGCCATTTTATTGGAGCATCCTGCAATGCAGCTTGATGCAATGAACGTTGCTCCCGAGTTTGGTGTGGTAGAGACGATGGCTTACTTAGAGCTGATTGAGCTGGAGCGCAAGTTCATTGCAGAGGAAAAGCGCTCTGACGCTTTGGCTGCCATCGAAAAATATGCGGTTGCATCGGGCAGATGGCGCAAATGGATGGTCGGTGAGCTGCGTAATGCTACGGCAGAGCAGTTAGACCGTGAAAATATCGACCTCATTGTTAGAATGTGCGGTCACTACACCTACGAAATCGAGGATGTCAAAAAAGAGCTTGCCGTTCTGTTTGCCAATATCGATTCCATCGGCTTGAATGCGCACGAGTATGTAATCAAGCGCATTAAGGATTCCATCGACCGTTACATTTTCTGCTTCAATAACTACGGCTTAACGAGCCGCATCATGAACGCATAATTATGATACTTGCAATCGACGTTGGCGGCACCAAAACTGCCTTTGCGCTTTTTGATTCGGAGGGAAATATCTGCTTCAAGGAAATCATTCCCACAAACCCGTGCGAGGGAGCAGAGGCATTGCTGCATAAGATAAAAAATGCCATAAACGGCGCAGAGGTTTCTGCGGTGGGCATTGGCGCCCCTGGGCCTCTTTCCGTTAAAAAGGGCGA
>JAFQWR010000121.1 GCA_017407365.1 Clostridia bacterium | reverse complement strand
GTTGCGGCAATTCCCGAGGGTTTGCCTGCTATTGTCACCGTGGTGCTTGCGTTAGGCGTACAGCGTATGGTAAAGCGCAACGCAATCATAAAGAATCTTCCTGCGGTAGAAACGTTAGGAAGTGCATCTGTCATTTGCTCAGATAAAACAGGCACACTTACCATGAACCGTATGACGCTTTGCCGTGTATGGACGGAAAAGGACGGCATCGTTGAGCTTACCCCTGAAATATCTGCATCGGTAGAGGAAACACTTTTATTAGGTGCACTTTGCTGTGACGGTACAGTAAATGAGGTGGACGGCAAAGAGGTTCTCATTGGTGATCCTACCGAAACGGCAATTGTTCGCGCCGCTAAGCAATACGGTATGACAAAGGACATTCTGGCGGTAAAATTCCCCCGTATTATGGAGCTTCCGTTTGATTCGGATAGAAAGCTGATGACAACCGTGCATAGCATGAATGGCAAGTATTATGCCGTTACAAAGGGCGCCTACGATGTAATTGAATCCCGTGTGGAAAAAGATCTTTCCTCTGCGCGTGAGGCAACGCGTATGATGAGTGAGCAGGCTCTGCGTGTTCTTGCAGTTGCGATTAAGGAATTGCAGGAATTACCCGAAGCCCCCACGCAGGAGGCACTTGAATACGGATTAACGCTCATAGGTCTTGTTGGTATGATTGACCCTGCGCGTCCTGAGGCAAAGCAAGCGGTTTCTGTTTGCCGTGAGGCAGGTATTAAGCCTGTGATGATTACGGGCGATCATATCGTAACCGCTTCCGCTATTGCAAGAGAGCTTGGTATTCTGATTGACGGTGACGATGCCATTACGGGTGCCGAGCTTGCGGCAATGACAGAGGAGCAGTTAAACGAGCGTGTGCGTAATATTTCTGTATACGCCCGTGTTTCTCCCGAGGATAAAATCAGAATTGTAAAGGCTTGGCAGAAGCAGGGTGAGGTTGTTGCTATGACGGGTGACGGCGTAAATGACGCACCTGCATTAAAAGCAGCAGATATCGGATGCGCCATGGGTATCACGGGTACAGACGTTGCCAAGGGTGCGGCAGATGTAACGCTTACGGATGACAACTTTGCAACCATTGTTGAAGCTGTGAAGGAAGGCAGAGGTATCTACGAAAACATCAAACGTGTGGTTGGCTTCCTGCTTGGTACGAACATTGGTGAAATCATTGTTGTATTCTTGTCTATGCTTCTGTGGCAGGAATCGCCCTTACTTTCTATGCAGCTTTTATGGATCAATGTTGTAACCGATACTCTTCCTGCTATGGCGCTTGGTGTAGAGCCGGTAAAGCAAGGTATCATGCGCTTTAAGCCAAGAAAACAATCGGAAAGCCTTTTTGCTAACGGCTACGGTGTTCAGATTGCGCTTCAGGGTGTGATGTTTGGCTTGCTTTCGTTGGCGGCATTTGCTATTGGCTTGAATACCAATATTGAAACGGCACGCACGATGGCATTCCTTACTCTTGCATTCAGCCAGACGATTCATGCATTCAATATGCGTTCAAACGAATCTATCTTTAAGATTGGTGTGTTTGGAAATAAATACCTGAATCTTGCATCTCTTGCTTCTATCATTCTTGTCTGTGCTGTTTCCTTTATTCCCGCACTGCAATCTCTGTTTGCTTTAACCTTCTTAAACGGCTGGCAGTATCTTGTTGTTGCGGCGTTTACCGTAACTCCTATTGTAGTTTTGGAAATTGCAAAGGCATTGAAAATTATAAAGGATTGATCATAAGAGTATAAAAAAAGGACTTAGCAATCGCTAAGTCCTTTTAATTTGCGGTGATTATTGTTCGTCTTGTTCGATGGCTTTGAGGAATTCCTGTTCCTTTTCTTCCAGATCCAGATTCAGGCAGTAGTTCAGGGGATAGAAATCCAAGGAAAGCTGCTCGCCCTTTTCCTCACCCTGAAGAAGGGCGATCACAAGCTCAAACTCATCCTTCATGCGGTTTCTCAGCATAAAGTTTTTCAGGCGCTCAAAGCTATCCTGATCGGGTGCGTTCTGGAATGCGTGAATCAGGAAGGGGATTGCCGCCGCCTTGCAGGCGTCACGGTTGCGGTTGATAACCAAGCCCTCAGGCGTTCTCAGCAAGCCGCGGTCGAGGATGTCACCTGCAATTTCATAGCAGTAGTTGCTATCGTTGGGGTCAGCCGCAAGCATAATTTCTTCTTCCTCAAACATTTCGGTGTATAATTGCTGGTTGTAGAGGAATCTGGAGTAGTGTTTATGGTTGACGTCATTCTTATAATTGTGCTTTAAGCAGAGGAGGTAATACTTCTTTGCTTCCTCATATCGACCGAGGCGCATTTCAAGGAAAGCAATGTTGCGATAAAGCATAATGTTGTGGCGGCATTTGTTTTCAAGCAGATAGTGTGCAACCTTAATGGCTCTTTGATAATCCTTCTGTGCGATATAGGAATCAAAGAATGCTGCAAGAATGTTTTCTGTGAGCATCGAAATCTTCTCTTTGGAAATGATCGGATTTCCGTTCGCATCATAGGTTACGCCCATCAGACGGTTACTCATTTCAACTGCCTTAGCCTTGGTTTCGTAAACCTCGTTGTAAACGTCAACCAAGCGGATTTGCAGGTTTTCGTTATCGGGGTATCTTTTAACTGCAACCTCTAAAACAATCTGGCGGATGGTGTTGTTGTTCAACGATTTGGAAATCTGAGAAATTTCGATAAAGTCAGATTCGTCCAAAGTACCAAGGGTAAGAGTGTTTTTCAGGAAATCAAGGAAGCCGTTATGATCACCCTTTTCTGCAAGCTCACGGAATGCAAGCAATGCCTTTCTGCCGGAATAAGGAATGGCCTTTCTTGCACGCTCGATGGCAACCTCAATAGGCTCGTCCTCCTTAGCTGCAATTTCATCCTTAGAAAAGCCCATGTCCTTCAGCTTACGTAAAAGCTCAGCGTTTTCTACCTGCAGCTTTCTGATGGTTTCTCTTTCAGAATCGTCATCCGTATTGATATAATTCAGAATAGAAATAGGTAAAGAGGGGTAAGCGTCGTGAACGGAGTTGTCAGAAACGCTGTCTGCTTGCAGACGCTGTAAAATGCTTTCCTTGATTTTTTCCTGCGTTTCGGTTATTTTATACAGTGCACTTGCATCGTAATAAACAATCTGCAGATGTGCGGTGTCAAAGAATTGCTTAGAGGTGGAATCGCAGATCAGAACAGTTTTACCCTTAGAAAATACGTGTCTGATACCCAGCTCATAAAATACGTTTGCATTACCGTGAGAAAGGTCTGCAATAACCATATCAGCCTCTGCAAGGTGTTTAACGATATTATGAGAAATGGCGCCCGGTGTGTTTACGTGGTCCTCGCGCAAAATTTCCGTATATCCTGCTGCGCGTGCGGCAGGCTCGATAATTGCACTGTAAATACCGTTATAATGGTTGATCTTATTCTGATCGGTTCCGCCATACGGCATAATTACATAACAAAGCTTACCCATAGTGATTCTCCTTTATTATATCTTATACTTATTATATAATACAAAATAGATTATGTCAAACATTTGATAAAAAAGAATTTATAAATTCAACCATATTTTTATCACCAAATTTTCGCAATGAAATACATATAAATCAGTTGACAAAAATTAGCACTCGTAGTACAATAGTGCCAAATCAAACATTCTTACAGGAGTGCAAACATGAGTAAACAAGGTAATATTCAAGTAAATTCAAAAAACCTTATGCCGGTCATCAAAAAATGGCTGTATTCTGATAAGGATATATTTTTAAGAGAGCTTGTTTCTAATGCAAGCGATGCAATCGGCAAATATAAAAAGCTTGTTGGTATTGGAGAGGCTCAGGCAGATAATGCTCCTTACCGTATCGAAATCATTTCTGACGAAATTGCCCGCACGCTGACCGTTAAGGATAACGGCATCGGCATGACGGAGGAAGAGGTCGAAAAATATATTGCACAGGTTGCTTTTTCCGGTGCGGAGGATTTTATAGCCCGTCACGAAAAGGCAGGAAAGGACGGCATCATCGGTCATTTCGGTCTTGGCTTTTTCTCTGCCTATATGGTTGCAGAAAAGGTGGAAATTCAGACCTTATCCTATCAGGACGGCGCAAAGGCAGTACGTTGGGTTTCTGACGGAAACGAAAGCTACGAGATTGAAGAGGGTACCCGTACTGCGCGCGGCACCGAGATTATTCTTCATATTGCAGAGGGAGAGGAGGAGTTTTTACACGAGCATAAGCTTGAGGAGCTTTTAGAAAAGTATTGCAAGTTTATGCCCTATGAAATTTTCCTGAATCCCAAAAACAATGGTGAGGATACGCCTGTAAATCAGACTGCCCCCCTATGGTTAAAGGACCCTAAGGAATGCACCAAGGAGGAATACGAGGAGTTTTATACCGCTACCTTCCATGAGTTCGATAAGCCGTTATTCTGGATTCATATCAATGTAGATTATCCCTTCCGCTTAAAGGGTATACTGTATTTCCCCAGAAGCAAGCAGCTTGATTTCAATCGCGGAGAGGTAAAGCTCTATTGCAACCAGGTATTTATTGCGGATAACATTAAAGAGATTATTCCCGAATTCCTGCTGATGTTGAAGGGTACGATCGATTGCCCCGATATTCCTTTGAATGTTTCGCGCAGCTTTTTGCAAAACGACCGTGAGGTACAACGTATCAGCCGTCATATCATCAAAAAGGTTGCAGATAAGCTTTGTGAGCTGTTTGATGAAGACAGAGCGGCGTATGAGGGCTTCTTCAATGACATTGCGCCCTTTGTGAAGTTTGGCTGTATGAAGGACGAATCCTTCTATGATAGGGTAAAAAGCGCATTGGTATTTACCGATATACATGATAAAAAATTCACCTTAGAGGAATACAAGCAGACGCTTACACCTGTAGAGGAGCCCATTCAACAAGAGGCAGAAGGTGCTGAAAAGAAGGTATCGTATAAAATCTATTATGTAACCGATCCCGATCAGCAGGCGCAGTATGTTCAAGCTTTCAAAGAAAACGGTATCAATGCGCTGATTATGCGTCATTACATTGATATTCATTTTGTAAGCTTCCTTGAGTACAAGGAGCAGGACGTCAGATTCTTACGTATTGATGCCGAAACTCCCGAAAGCTTAAAGGCAACGCCCGAGGGGGTGGATGCCGAAAAGGTTATCGAGGTATTCAAGGCAAACATTTCGGATGAAGCGTTGAAGGTTGAAGCGCAGGCGCTGAAAAATGCGCAAATGCCTGCTGTTTTGCAGATTGGTGAATTTATGCGCCGTTTCACTGAAATGAACCGTATGTATCAGGATCCCAATACGAAGCCTCTTGCCGTAGATCAGACGCTTGTGTTAAATCTTTCCAACCCCGTAGTCGCAGCTCTTACGGAGATGGAGGAAGAAAAGCTTCAGGTGGTTTGCCCCATGATTCTGGATCTTGCAAAAATCGCCAATAAGCCCTTAACTGCTGAGGAGCTTTCCGCATTCATTGAGCGTTGCTGTGCTTTATTGAACGTTGCAGCAAAATAACACAAAGGCTGGCACAGAAGTGTCAGCCTTATTTTTGTTATGAAAGACAAAAGGCAACCTTTTTCAAGGCTGCCTCTTGCATATATAAAGGGGGAAAATGATGAGCAATTTGTAATCAAATTTTGATTGTGTTTATTATAGCATAACCAAAATTTTTTGTAAAGCGTTTTAAACCTGTTTTCTAAAAAAAATTTTACAGGTAAGGCTTTAATTCTTCAATATGCATTTGCTCAAGCTGCATCAGATCAACGGCAAGAGCTCTGATTTCTCCGTCAAGCTGATCGCCGCAGGCGTTTAACTCCTTCGTGATTGTGGTAATCCCCATATTGTTTCCCTCAATCAGCATATCTGCAATATGAGAATACGAATTGTCCATCAGCGTATTCAGGTTGATGCTGCTCCAAAGCATTGCATCAGAAAAAGCGTTTCGTGATTTCGGTGTTTCACCGCAGGCGGTAATGGCGCCGGTGATACGGTTAGAAAAATCATCGTAGCTTTCGTAATGACTGAGTAGAAGGCTTCTGAAGCTTCCTTCATCCAGCTTTTTAATTAAAACCTCAATGGATTTTTTAGCCATTTCCGTATTCTTTTTGATGCAATGCAGCATATCGCATCCGCAATTGATTTCCGCACCGTCCTTCAAATGTGTTTCGTTTGCTTTGTTTTCCTTCATAATTATACCTCCGAGCCGATTTTGTTTGCTCTTTTATGTTTAGTATCAACATAGTTAAAATATTTATACGAATTCACTAAAAAATAATTGACTTATATTTTGTAATATGGTAAAATATATGAGCCGTTTGGTGCAGGCACATAAGAGGATTTCCCGCCTGCGACCAACGAGATCAAATCCATGGAGGATTCTATGTTCGCAGTAGTGGAGAGCGGAGGCAAGCAGTACAAGGTTGAAAAGAACGATGTTATCACCGTTGAAAAGGTAGCCGCAGAAGTTGGCGCTAAGATCGACCTCAAGGTACTCATGATCTCCGACGGAAAGGAAGTCACCGCAGCAGCAGGCAGCGTGACCGCAGAAGTGCTTCGTCAGGGCAAAGCTAAAAAAGTCATTGTATACAAATACAAGGCTAAAAAGAATGAAAGACGTCGTCACGGTCACAGACAGCCCTATACTATGCTCAAAATCACGAGCGTTGAGGCGTAATAGGAGGGTTAATCAGTATGAAATTTTTAATCGCATTATTCGCCCATAAAAAGGGTGTAGGTTCTACCCGTAACGGTAGAGATAGCAAAGCTAAGCGCCTTGGTGCTAAAAAGAGCGACGGTCAGTCCGTTCTTGCAGGTAATATCCTGGTTCGTCAGCGCGGCACGCACATTCATCCCGGTGTCAATGTTGGTATCGGTAGTGATGACACGCTGTTCGCTTTGGTAGACGGCGTAGTTCGTTTCGAGCGCAAGGATAAAACCAGAAAGCAAGTCAGCGTATACGCAGACGCAGAATAATTCTTACGATTTTGATAGGTTGCACTTGCGTGCAACCTATTATGCTATTTAGAACAAATTTCTAAAAATACAAGGGGCCGTTTATGATACAGTTCATTCAAAGTGTAAACAAGATTTTTATTCCGAGTGATTGGTTTGATCCTCATGCCACGTTATTTGACAGCCGACAGTTTATCAGGGCTGAAGCAGAGGGAGATAACTATTTTGTTTTTACGGGCGGAGATATTGCTTATATCAAGCGTGCAGAAGAGGGCGGATACGATGTTTACTGCTCTGATTCCGAGCTGTTCGAAAGGTATTTTGCGCTTGAAGACAATTACGAAGAGATGTATCAACGCTTATCTCAATTTCCTATGATGCAAAAGGCGTTACGCTTTTCTAAGGGAGTTCGCCTTGTCTGTCAGGATACGCAGGAGGTTTTGTTTACCGCTCTTCTTGGGTTATTCTCTAATAAAGCAGGTAATGTGCAAACGGTACAGAAGCTGTGTGATGAGCTGGGTGAGCCAAGAGAATTCTGCGGTAAATCCTACCGCACCTTCCCTACTGCCGAGGCTTTATATAAGGCAGGGCAAGGGAAGCTCATAGAGCTTGGCATTGCTCCTAAGCGCGCCGCATCCTGTGCGCTTGCAGCGGAATTGCTCTGCAAAAAGCCCGAGCTTCTTTCTGAAATTGCTGTTTTAAGCGAGGAGCAGGCAGGGCGTGTACTTCGTGTTTTCAAGGGGCTTGGAGGCAAGCAGATTGCCAATGTTCTTACGGCAGGCTTCCATAAACGCCGTGTATTTTTTACCGATAAATGGATGTCAGAAAAGTATCTCTCTGAGTTTTGTGATGAGCCCCGTAAAAAAACACAGATATCCGCTTATTTTATGCATCTGTTTGGGGACGATGCCGCATACGCGATGCTCAGCTTATATCTCTACAAAGAGCACGAGCCTATTTCGTGTAAACGCAGGGCTGAATCTCCTGTTATACAGAATCAAACGGATATGTGGGTAACAGAGATGGATTCTTCTGAAGCAGACCCTATTGAGTAATACATATCACATATTTTGCCCTCTGCTCATAATTTGAGTAGGGGGTATTTTTATGCCAATATATTATCGTCAGCTTGCAATCAACTATGCCAGGAGGTGGGCGTTTGACAGAAATCCTGCCTATTATGATTTTTCTTCTATCGGAGGAGATTGCACCAATTATGTTTCACAGTGCCTTTTTGCCGGGAGTGGAATTATGAATACAGATGCCAATCTTGGTTGGTATTATTATTCCGTCAACGATCGTGCTCCTGCGTGGACGGGTGTAAGCTTTCTTTCGGATTTTCTCCTTAGAAAACAACAATCTACGGGAGTTTACGGAAAAATCGTTTCCCTTAACGAGGTTGAGCCCGGGGATGTTATACAGCTTGAAGACGATGAGGGTGAGCTATATCATACCGTTTTTGTATGCGCAAGAAGTAATGCTGATGTGTTTGTGGCATCGCATTCTGCAGATCGATGGTATTATCCCTTACAGGCGTATCATGCAGCTAAAATCAAGCCGATTCATATTTTAGGTGTAAACGGTTGACAAATTCTTTTTGTTAGAGTAAAATACAAACAAAGAGTTTTTGTGAGGCAGTTATGAATTACAATAATTTATTAAACCGTTTTCTTACATATGTTTCTATCGAATCCACCTCTGATGAGGAATCCGTCACTCAGCCCAGTGCAAAATGCGAGTGGGATATGCTTTACCTTCTGCAAAAGGAACTGAATGACCTTGGAGCATCGGATATATATCTCTCTGAGCATGGCTATTTATATGCTACCGTTCATTCCAATACAGCCAAAGATCTTCCATCTCTTGGTTTTGTTGCTCACGTAGATACTGCCCCTGCCGCAAGCGGTAAGGGGATCAAGCCTGTTTTACATAAAAACTACGATGGTTCAGATATCGTGCTGCAAGGTGGCACTGTTTTAAGGGTAAGCGAATACCCCGAAATGAAGAATTATATCGGTAATACCGTTATTACTGCAGACGGGACAACGCTTCTTGGCGCCGATGACAAGGCAGGCGTGGCAGAGATTATGACGCTTGTTGAATTTCTGCTTACGCACCCCGAGGTAGAGCACGGCAAAATCTGTATTGCCTTTACCCCCGATGAGGAGGTTGGCAGAGGAACGGAAAATTTTGAATTGAAATATTTCCCTGCTGATTTTGGTTATACGGTAGACGGCGGAGAGCTTGGTGAAATTGAGTATGAAAATTTCAATGCAGCAGCACTTACTCTTAAGGTAAACGGATTTTCCATTCATCCCGGTTCCGCAAAAAACAAGATGAAAAATGCAATTACGCTTGCATTTGAATTTCATTCCATGCTTCCTGCACATCAGGATCCCGTTTGCACTTCGGGCTACGAGGGCTTCTATATGATCAACGATATGCAGGGCTCTGTTGAGCAAGCAACGGCAAGCTATATCATTCGCGATCATGATCGCAGGCTGTTTGAGCAAAAAAAGCAGACGGTTCTTGATATCGTCCAATATCTCAACAAAAAATACGGCGAGGGGACCTTTGAGGCTCAACTCCGTGATAGTTATTACAATATGCGTGAGGTAGTAGAAAAGCATATGCATCTTGTTCATAATGCGCAAAAGGCTATGGAGCAGGCAGGTGTAACGCCTAAAATTGTTCCTATCCGCGGCGGTACCGACGGTGCAAGCCTCAGCTTCAAGGGCTTGCCTTGTCCTAATCTTTGCACGGGCGGACACAATTTCCACGGGCGCTTAGAGTTTATTCCTGTGGAATCTATGAATAAAACTGTGGATATTCTTTTGAATATTGTCCGTCTTTACGCAGAGTAATTTCCTGTATTTGTTGTAAGCTCCCGTTTGTTCATCAAATGGGAGTTTTTTTATTTGTGTATAGATTTTGCGTTTTGGGTAATTCTTTTATTATCAAATAAAGGAGAACCTGATATTATGCAAAATGTAAACCCTTTTGACCTGAAACCAATGAAGAAAATTTCTGAAATATCCGATTGGAAAAAGCTTTCTCCCAAGCCCTACGATACGCATACGGTTGACCCTTACACAAGAGTAAGAATGATTCTGATGAACGGAACGGAATTTGAATCGGTTAAGTTTTTGCATTGCTTCCATCGCCATTGCAACAACAACGATTTAAGACGGGAGCTTGCCTTTACAAGAAGAATTGAGCAACAGCAACAAAAGCGCATTGCTTCTTTAAAGCCCACGGAAGAGGATATTCTGAAAACTACCATTGGTTACGAGCAGCTTGCAGTGGATCTTACTGCTATTATGGCACAAAGAGAGCCCGATGCAACCGTTAAGGCGGCGCTTGATTTTGCATTATTAGAGGATTTTGATCATCTGTACCGTTTTGCGGATCTTCTTGAAATGGAGCACGGTGTTGAAGCGGAAAGGCTTGTTGGCAATTATACCGAAATTATGCCTGGAAGACCGACTGTTGCCGAGCACCGTTTTCCCTTTGAAGCTGTCAATCCCTTCATTTGCAGTAAAATTGCTGCCCCCATTACAAAGCTTCATGTAAATATCATTACTGCGGCAGAGCAGCAAACGATGAACTACTATATGAATATCGGTCAGTTCTATTCTTCTAAGCTTGGCAGAAGCTTATATAACGAAATCGCAATGATTGAGGAACAGCACGTAAGTGAATACGGAAGCCTGATTGACCCCAACTGCACCTGGCTCGAAAGCCTTCTGATGCATGAATATGTAGAATGCTATCTGTATTATTCCTGCTTTGTGGATGAAACCGATCCTGCAATCAAGCGTATCTGGGAGATGCATTTTGAGCAGGAGGTAGAGCATCTGCATACTGCTGTACGCCTTTTAGATCGTTACGAGGGTAAGCCCAGAGAAAGCGTAATTCCCGACGGAGTATTCCCTGCATTGATTCTGTTTACCGGTAATAAAAACAAGGATTACGTCAGAAAGGTGCTAAAATCTACCGTTACGAATACAAAAAACAGAGAGGAATATATTGCCGTAAGTAAGCTTCCTTCCGAGCACGAATTTTTCACCTATCAGTCGGTAGTGAATAAGGAAATATCCGAGGTTCCCTCTCACGCTGTTATCGTGGATTATCTGGCACAAAAGGGGCAGGATTACCGTGTGCAAGACTCCGAGCATCCGGTAAAAGAACTTCAGGATCGCACCACAGACAACGTAACACTTGCAAGATAATTTCGTTATCAAAAAGGGCACACTGTAAAACCTTGTGTCCTTTTTTTACTTATATATACAAAAAGCGCTCTGAAAAAAAAGATTTTATTCAATTTGCCCTTAAAAGGTTTGCCATATATCAATAATTATGATATAATATTTGCGGTTCAAAATACGCACCCGTGTTTTGAGGTTTCCTGTGCCGGCAGAAGGCTGTTCGGTGGAGCCCAAAAAAATTCAAGCGCGGGGAGGCAAACAGGAGGAACTATGGCAGTAATTTCTATGAAGCAGCTGCTCGAAGCAGGTGTGCACTTCGGTCATCCCACCAAAAAGTGGAATCCCAAAATGAAGCCCTATATCTATGCGGCTCGTAACGGCATCTACATTGTAGACTTAGCTCTTACGGTTACCAAGGTAGAAGAGGCTTACAAGTTTGTGAATGAGGTTG
>JAFQWR010000120.1 GCA_017407365.1 Clostridia bacterium | reverse complement strand
GCTCTCATCTCATCCGGCTTAGAGGAGCTTTCCGTAGGCATTTACGTAAACGGTATGTTAAAGGAAACGGTGATGGGCAGTCAGGAATTTTCGCTCACGCTCACCGAGGGAGATACGGTTACCGTTAAGGCGCGCGGCTTTGATGGGAAAGCATTGGTTTTTTCCGCACCGAAGGACGATCCGAACGGAGAAGAAACCGTGCTTCTATCCTCCATTGAGGCAACTGCAAAAACGCCCATAAACCTCAGAATCACCCTTTTGGATAAGCACGGAATGCCCTTTGTTGCAGAAGAAAACGATTTGCCTGTTACCGTTTATCTCGGTAATAAAACGAACGTGTATCCCTTTGTTTCATACGATACGGGCGTGATTACCGTGAATGGCTTATACGAAACGGATGTCATCTATTTGCGTACCCAAAACTATACCTTTTTTGCAGGCGGCGAAATCATTTTGCGCGAGCTTGACGGAAGGGATGAAATTACCTGGACGATTTACTCCGTTTATACGGTGGAATGTCTTCTGACCGATTCCGAGGGGAACGCGGTAGAGGACGAGGTGGTTGTATATCTCGACGGCATAGAGGTTGCCCGTACTAAAAACGGCGCTTTCACCGTAACCGTTCCGCATGAAGGTGAGTTATCCTTTTTCAGCAGACGGTATAAGTTTGAACGCTTCATTGTCACCGAATCGGTGCGTGGGATGGAAATTCACGGAGAGCGGAAGTCGGGTGCAACAAAGCTACCCGTATTTGTGCTTATTCCCATTCTCACAATATTTGCGGTTGTTTGTATTGTGATATTGAAAAAAGACGGAAAGTAAATCTTTTAGCAAATAAAAACGGATGTAACGTATCAGTCGTTACATCCGTTTGTTTTTTAGTCAAAATAATTATTTTCCGTGGGCAAGGGCTCACGCAGAATATTCAGAAATTCCTTAACGGCAAAGGTGGGGGGAATACGCTTATGGCGAATCACACCCGTAGCGGTTACGGGAAGGCAGGGATCAGTCTGAATTTCCACCAGGCTACCCTCCCTTAAATTTCTCAGGCAGTATTCACGGGGAATGGTGGTAATACCAAGATCGGCTCTTGCAAAGCCTTTCAGTACGTCAAAGCTACCAAGCTCAATATCGGGATGAAGATGGATGCCGAGCGAATGGAAGAAGTTTACAAGCATTTTGCGCGTGTTACTGCTCAGCTCAAGCATAATCAAGGGGTAGTTTTCAAGCTCTTTTAAGGGCATCACCTTTTTTGCAAGATCGGCGTATTTTCTGCCGCCCACAAAAATATGATGAAGCGATTGGCAGAGGAAAATCATTTCGATATCCGGGCTTTCTATGGGCAAATTGACAATACCGAGGTCAGCCTTGCCGTTTTTTAACAGCTCTATTGTTTCTGCCGTGGTGCGGTTCAGCACGTTCAGCATAATATAGGGGTGCTTTTTATGGAATTGCTCAATATAATCCAGCAGGTAGTATTTACAGATGGTGTCAGAGGCGGCGATGGTTAAAATACCCGAAGCCTGCTGTTTCATCTCGTAAAACTCATTTTCTGCTACATCGCAAAGATCCATAATCTTTTTTACATAAGAAAAAATCAGCCTGCCTTCCTTTTCGGTAAGCTCCATGCCCTTGGGCGTGCGAATAAACAGCTTGCCGCCAAGCTGTGCCTCCAATTGCTTGATGGATTGGCTTACCGCAGGCTGAGAAATAAACAGCTCGTCTGCCGCCTTAGAAAGACTGCCGCATTTTGCTACGGCGTAAAATACTCTGTAAAGATCCAAATTTACCATAAATTTTTCTCCTTTTCCGTATTGTGTATCAAAGAGGATCGGGCTCAAACCCCAATCCGTCAGCATAAGAAACGTGCCATAGATACAGACCTTCCGCACCAACCGTTTTGCCTGCAAGCAAGCGGTTTTTAGAGTCTATAACCTCTCGCATATATTCAGGCGGATGCTTTCCCTGCCCGATTTCAATCAATGTGCCAACAATGATGCGCACCATATTGTATAAAAAGCCCTTGCCGGTAATCACAAACCGAAGCTCGCCGCCCGGCAGACGGTCGACACGTGCGGCGGTAATCAGCCGTACGGTATCCTTGATGGTGTTATTTCCTTCTGCCTTAAAGGCGTTAAAATCCTGCCTTCCAATGAGGTGTGTGCAAGCCAGATTCATTGCTTCTACATCCACAGAGGGATATACCTGCAGGGCGTAGGGATGAAGCAGAGGACGTTCAAAAATGCTTTCGTACATACGGTAAACGTACGTTTTGCGTTCGGTATCGAATCTTGCATGGAAGCGAGGCGGAACCTGCTTGCTTTCACGGATTTTAACATCAGCGGGAAGCGCGATGTTCAGCGGAAAGGAAAAACGGTCGGCAGGGATAGAGCAGGTTGTATCAAAATGCGCTGTCTGCCCCATGGCGTGCACACCCTTATCTGTTCTTCCGCTTCCGTAAAGCGTTACAGGGTGACCGCACACCTCTAAAAGCACGCGCTCAAGCTCTCCCTGTACGGTGCGATAATCCTTTTGCATCTGCCAGCCGGAAAAGTCGGTGCCCCGATATTCGATTTTAAGCAAAATGCGCCGTTTTTCTTGCATATTAAATCAAAAACATCCCCAATTGAAAGTGTTGCAGTACGATGATGGCGGCAAGAAAAGATAAGGTTATAATTGCCGCAAGCACGTCACGGGCGTGAATGTGCTGTTTTTTGTATTTTGTTCTGCCCTTTGCTCCTGCATAGCAACGGGAATCCATTGCGTCTGAAAGGTCGTCTGCCTTGCGGAAGGCGCCAATCAGCAGAGGTATTAAAATGGGCAGCATGGCTTTGGCTCGTTTAATCAGATTGCCGCTTTCAAAATCGGCACCGCGTGCCTTTTGTGCGCAGATAATACGGTCGGTTTCGTCCATCAGTGTGGGGATAAACCGAAGTGCAATGCTCATAATCAGAGCGAGCTCGTGAACGGGAAAGCGTACGAGCTTTAAGGGTGAAAGCAGGCTTTCAATGGCGTCTGTCAAGCAAACGGGGGTGGTTGTCAGCGTCAGCAAGGAGGTGCCCATCACAAGATAGATCAGGCGAACCGCCATTACGGTTGCCGTTTTTAACGAGGCGTCCGTTATGCGGAAAATCCACCATTCAAAATACAGCACCTCAAAAGGCTTACTTTTAGAGAACAAATTCAGTATAAATGCAAACAGTGCAAAAAACAGAATTGCCTTCACGCTTATCAGCACGCTTTTTACGGGTACGCGAGAGCAGAGGACGGTAAGAAGCAAAAAGGCGGTGACGCAAAGCATTCCGTAAAGAGATTTTGCCACGAATACGCATACGATAAATACGATTGTAAGCAAAATCTTGATTCTTGCATCCATCCTGTGCAAAACAGATTGTGTGGGATAGAACTGACCGAAGGAAACGTCACGCATGCTTGTTGCCCTCCCCGATCAGTTTTTCTATTGCCTGGCAAAAAAGCTCGTTGGTATAAAGCCCCTTCGGTATATCCAAGCCCTTTTCACGTAGGGCGCGGGCAAGACGTGCAGGGGTGGGCAAATCCAGACCGAGCGAAAGCAGCTCGTCCTCATGTACAAAAAGCTCAGAGGGCGGCAGGTTATAAACAGCCCTTCCCTTGCTCAGAACAAGAATGCAGTCGCAATTCTGTGCAATTTCGTCCATATTGTGGCCGATGATGATGACGGTTTTGCAAACGTTTCTTTTTAATTGGTGAATCAGTGCAAAAATTTCCCTTTTGCCCTCGGGGTCCAGACCTGCCGTAGGCTCATCGAGAACGAGGACAGAGGGTTGGGTTACAATAACCCCTGCAATGGCAACACGGCGTTTTTGTCCGCCGGAAAGGTCTAACGGAGATTTGTCCTTTACCGATTCATAATCTAATCCCACCATTTCAATGGCGGTGCGTACCGCCATCTCCGTACGACCGGGGTCGGTGTTTTTTCCCTCGTGGAAATTGCGGTAGCCAAAG
>JAFQWR010000119.1 GCA_017407365.1 Clostridia bacterium | reverse complement strand
GTTTGCTGCCGTCGCCGGGGGAATTCTGGGCTGGAATTATGAAGAAGGAACTGTCAGCAATTGCTTTGCCAACGCTACGGTTTCGGCGTATGGGTACGAATATTATAATCATTTTAGAGGTTATGCAGGGCTTATTAGCGGGTGGACAGGAGGTACAATTGAAAACTGTATCGCAATGGGCTCTGTAGTCAAGGCAAACGGTACAGCAAGCGACATCAGCACAGGCGGCACGATTACAAACTGCTATCGCGCTGCCGGTACAACAATTACTAAGGATACGAAAAATTATAAAACCTACGCCACCGAGCAAAGCCTCGACAATCTTTCCCGCGCTATCTTCTACGAGGTATCGCTTGGCTGGGATAGCAGCGTGTGGAATTATAATAACGTCAGCCTTTCGCGCGGAATCTACCCCACGTTAAGGCAGAACATCATTTAACAAAGCTTTTTTCGGCGATACATAAGAAAAAGGGAAGCCTTTGGCTTCCCTCATAAAAGGCGGTACCTTGGCGGTATCGCTTTTTTATTGCTGCTTCAACGGCAACTGCTTTTGCGGTCAGAGTCGCTTTCCTGTGCTTTACAGTCTGCAATCAACCGCCCTACTGCAAATATTGCAGGCTTGCGCCGCAGGCAGGGCAAACGCCCTCGCTTTCGGTATTACAGTTATGACAGTAGAGTGCGTGGCATTCGGGGCAGACGTGCGCAGAAAGCAGGTCGCCCCTTTGCTTGCACGATTTACAGTGGATAGAAATCATATTTTACCTCCCATACGCCCTAAGAAAATTTCATAACATATTTCATACTGCCTTGGGGCTATTCCTGAATTTGCAGTGCAACAAAGCCCTGCGGATGTCCGCACACGGGGCAGGTCTTCCATGGCTCAGTCAGGGTTGCCTTGTGTCCGCAGTTGTTGCAGGTAAAGGTGATGGGTGCCTTTTTGCGGTAGAGCGTGCCGCTATCCAGCATTTCCTGCAGGGCAGAGAGCTGTAAAAAATGCCCCTGCTCTATTTTTGCAATCATCGAAAATGCCTGTGCAACACGGATAAAGCCCTCTTTTTTTGCCGTTTCCGCAAAGGCAGGGTAAACGGATTCCGCCTCTTCCTTTTCGTTATCCGCCGAAAAGGCGATGGAATCGAGCAGACTGCCGCCCTGATAGGGGTAGCCTGCCGCAATATGGATGTTGCGCCGTCCGCCCTCTGCGGTTAAAAGGTCATAAAACACCTTTGCGTGTGCGCCCTCCTCGTGCGCTCTTCTTCTCAGCAGCTGCCCCACCTCGTAGAGCCCGTCCATTGCCGCGCGCTCAGCGATCATGCGGTAGCGCATGCTTGCCTGGCTTTCTCCCGCAAATGCGCGTGCAAGACAAAGCTCGGTTTCTGTTCCTATTATAGACTGCATAAAAAGATCTCCTTTTCCGTTTGCCATAAAGTATCTCCCCGTTTTTTGCCGTTATACCTCTATGCGGTTGTTTTTTTTGCGTTTGTGTGCTATAATGAACGGGAGAAAAAAGCCAAAGAGGTGATAGGATGAGGGTAGTGATTGCTTCCGACATTCACGGCAGCAGTGTTTATGCGCAAAGGGTAACGGAGCTTGCCACAAAGGAGCAGGCAGATTTTCTTGTTTTGCTCGGCGATATCTACAACCACGGCCCGAGAAATCCCCTGCCCGAGGGCTACGAGCCGCTTAAGGTGGCAGAGCTTTTGCAGGGCGTAAAGGGGCTTATGGTGGTGCGTGGCAACTGCGACAGCGAGGTAGACAGCATGATTTCCGACTTTACCTTTTCTGACGACCTCTTTTTTACCGTTGCAGGGCGCAGAGTATTCTGCACGCACGGTCACAGGTACAGCACCGAACGGCTTCCTCAGCTTTCTGAGGGGGATATTTTCGTGCAGGGGCATACCCACCTTGCCTATATTGAAAGGGCGGAGAGCGGCGTAATTCTTGCAAACCCGGGCAGTGTTTCTCTCCCCAAGGACGGCAACCGCGGCGTGCTGATTCTTTCGGAGCAGGAAATCCGTTGGCAGCCCTTAAACGGTGGCGAGGGCTTTGCGCTTCCGCTGTAACAGGGTGCTTTCTGCGGAAGCAGTCCCGTGCTTTTTTCAGCCATGCGGGCAGGCGCACCGTGGCGCACAAGGCTGTTTCGCCGACTTTTTCATTTTTTTTTGCAAAATCACCAATAAAACCGTGCCCTTGTTTGTCTAATAAGGGAAGAGGAAACAAAAAGCCCCTTTTCCACATGGCAAGGGCGGCTTGCATCAGAAAGAGGGGTGCTTTGTTTTTCCCCTTTTGGAGGTTTTTTTCTAGCCGTTCAAACAGCATATTATAGGAGGTAGCAATATGAATCCTTACGATATCGAACCCAGAAACGAAGAGATGGCACAGCCCGAGGCAACGCCTGTCGCACAGCCCGAGGCTCCCGAAAAGATCCATACGCCCGGTGGCTATACGCAATATCCCGGTGCGGATAAAAACGGAGCGCCGCAGCGCCGTGAGCAAAAGCAGGCAGAGGTTTCGCTTGCGCAGATTTTTGCACTGATTATGGGCGTGCTTGGCTTTTTCTCGCTCGGCTTCGGTCACATTGTCATTT
>JAFQWR010000013.1 GCA_017407365.1 Clostridia bacterium | reverse complement strand
TGGGTAGTAAGTAACAGATGCATGGCTGGCAGGCCAATCCTAAGCGCACTTGTGCGCCGCCAGTATCGGGTAGGGCTATGCCCGAAAATGAAATACCCCCCGTTATACGGGGGGATATTTATTTGCCTGCGATAGGGTAGCGTGCGTAAAGAGGGGGCTTTGCGCCACGGTTGGCATGGGATACCCCCTCAATTTGTTGACTTTGCTTTGCGGATGTGGTATACTATCGACATTTGATGCACCGCTTTTTTGCGGTGTGGGAGGAACGTGCATGAACAAAAGACAGGCAGGCATTCTGATGCCAATCACCGCATTGCCCTCGCGCTACGGTGTGGGCACTCTGGGTGAGGAGGCAGAGCGCTTTGTAGACTTTCTGGCAGCCTCGGGCCAGAGCATCTGGCAGGTATTGCCCCTTGTTCCCACCGGCTTTGGAGATTCGCCCTATCAGTCCTGCTGTGCGTCTGCGGGCAATCCGTATATGATTGCGCCCGAGCGTCTTGTGGCACGTGGGCTGCTGACGGAGGCGGAGTGTGAGGAATATTCCTGCGAGAGTGGCACCCGTGTAGATTATGACCTGCTGTTTCAACGCAGGCTTGCGCTTCTGCGGCTTGCTTTTTCGCACTTCGATTGCAGCAGCGATGCCTTTTGCGATTTTGTAAATAAGGGAGATTTTTGCGATTACGCCGAGTTTATGGCGTTGAAGGAGCAGCACGGCTGGCGCTCCTTCCGTGATTGGGCGCCTCAGTATAAAAGCAGGGAGCCCTCTGCAATGGAGGCATTCCGCGAGCAGAAAAAGGAGGAAATTTCCTTCTGGCAGTTTACGCAGTATATCTTTTTTGAGGATTGGTTTGCCATCAAGGGCTACGCCAACAAAAAGGGCATCTCCATTATGGGCGATATGCCCCTGTACGTTGCCGAGGATAGCGCAGAGGTCTGGGCGCATCCCGAGCTGTTTTTGCTGAACGAATACGGTGACCCCATCGACGTGGCAGGTGTGCCGCCCGATTATTTTTCCGCAACCGGTCAGCTGTGGGGCAATCCCTTATACCGTTGGGACGAGATGAAAAAGGACGGCTACCAATGGTGGACAAGCCGCCTAAAACGTGCGCTTGTTCTCTACGACGTGGTGCGTATCGACCATTTCCGTGGCTTCGACCGCTATTATGCCGTGCCGGGCGGAAGCGCAGATGCCCGCTACGGCGAATGGCGACACGGCCCCAAGGCAGAGCTTTTTGCCGACAAAAAGGATTGGAGCATCGTGGCAGAGGATCTCGGTACCTTAGACGAGGGCGTGTATGCGCTGATGCGTGAGGTGGGCTATCCCGGTATGAAGGTGATGGAATTCGGGCTTGACGGCTCGCCGCAAAACGAGCATAAGCCCTCGCAGTATTCCGAAAACACCGTTGCCTACACGGGTACGCACGACAATGCGCCCATGCGTCTTTTTATCGAATCGCTTTCGGCAGAGGGGCGCAAGGTGCTTTACGACGATTTACAGAGCGAGTGCAAGCGTGCGGGCGTTTCCTTCCGATACAGGGGTGTGATGCGTGCGGTTGCCGCCGCCAACGAGCTGCTGTATGCCAGCGCCGCAAAAACAGCAATTCTGCCCATGCAGGATATTCTTGGGCTGGGTGAGGGGTATCGCACCAATCTGCCCGGCACCTGCTCCACCGACAATTGGAGCTGGCGCCTTCCCTCGGGGCTTCTCACCGAGGAGCTTGCGCGCTCGCTTAAAGCTCTTGCCGAAAAGCACGGCAGAGCGTAAGAGTGCCTGATACAGAATATACAGACATAATATAAAGAGCGATTCCTTTGCAGAACGCTCTTTTTTTGCGCAAAAAAAACTCCGCCTGCAATAACACACAGGCGGAGGATATGCTTGAATAAAGAGGATGCCTCTTAAATGGCATGCGGCTTAAATGGCGGAGGCGTAGCAGCCGAGAATGCGAAGCTCAGAAATTGCCGTATGCACGCTGTGCAGGGCGTTTTTTACGTTCTCGTCTTGCAAATTGCCCGATACGTCCACAAAAAACAGATAGTTCCACGGCTCGTCGGGCAGAGGCCTTGATTGAATTTTGGTCAGATTCAGCCCGTAAGAGAAGAAGAATGAAAGAGCGCTATACAGGCTTCCGCTTTTGTGCGAAAGCTTCAGGCACAGGCTCACGGTGTCCGCTTCCTCTGATGCGGGAAGCGAGCGGCTGAGGGCTACAAAGCGTGTGGTATTGCAACTGCTGTTCTGTACGTTTTCCCTCAGGATTTTCAGCCCATACAGCTCTGCCGTCATTTTGCTTGCAATTGCGGCAACAGAGGGGTCTTTTTTATCTGCCACAAGCTTTGCGGCGGCGGCAGTGTTTAAGTGATGGATTGCCTGCCAATGCGGATGTGCGGCAAGATAGCTGCTGCTTTGCTCAATTGCCTGCCCGTGCGAAAGCACGGTGGTGATGCCAGCCTCGTCGGCGTTTTCCGTCCCAAGCAGACAGTGGCTTATGGGCAAAAAGTATTCCCTTACAATATACAGCGGATGACGGGTTAAAAGGTCGTACACCTCGTTTACCGTGCCCGTGGAGGAATTTTCAATGGGCAGAATGCCGATTTCAATTGCACCCTCTGTCAGCGCGGCAAATACGTCCGCAAACGTGCGATAGGCAATGGGCTCGGTGTCGCACGGGTACATTGCGCAAAGCGCCTGAGAGGAGAAGGAGCCCCAAACTCCCTGGTAGCCTATTTTCATAAGCACTTATGCAGGGCCTCTGCAAGCGGACGAAGCTCGCTCACAAGGCTTGCAAAATCCTCCGGGGTGATGGATTGCGGCCCGTCGCAAAGAGCGTTTGCAGGGTCGTCGTGTACCTCTATCAGAAGGCCGTCTGCCCCCACGGCAAGTGCCGCCTTTGCAAGAGCGGGCACCATATAGCGCTTGCCGCAGGCGTGGCTGGGGTCCACGATTACGGGCAGATGGCTTTGCTTTTTAACTGCTACCACCGAAGAAAGGTCAAGGGTGTTTCGGGTATACGTTTCAAAGGTGCGGATGCCTCTCTCGCACAGTATTACCCTTTCGTTTCCGCCTGCCATCAGGTATTCGGCACTCATCAGCCATTCCTCTACGGTGCTCGAAAGTCCGCGCTTTAACAGAATGGGCTTATCGGTTTTACCCAATTCTTTCAAAAGCTCAAAGTTCTGCATATTGCGTGCGCCCACCTGAATGATGTCCACGTCACGCACAAAGCGCTCTACCTGATAGGGCGAGGTGATTTCGCTGACGATGGGAAGCCCCGTCTGCTCCCTTGCTTCCACAAGAAGGTCCAGTCCGTCCTCTTTAAGCCCCTGAAAGGCATAGGGTGAGGTGCGCGGCTTGTATGCACCTCCGCGCAAAAAGCCTGCGCCTGCCGCCTTTACAGCGTGTGCAATGGCGCATATCTGTCGCTTGCTTTCCACCGAGCAGGGCCCGGCAATCAGGGCAAAGGGGCTGTCGCCGCCAATGCTTCTGCCGCCCACCGTAACCACGGTAGGGGTGGGATGAAACAGCACATTCGCCTTTTTGTACGGCTCTGCCACATAAACCAGCCGCTCTACTAAGGGGTGTGCCTCCATCTGATGTCTGTCTACGTTTCTGGTGTCGCCCACAAGACCTAAAATGCTCAGCTCCGTACCCAC
>JAFQWR010000118.1 GCA_017407365.1 Clostridia bacterium | reverse complement strand
ATAAAATGCCTTTGATGTTTTCTTTAACCGTTTCTTTTGCTTTTTGCTTGGTGTCGCAATCTGCAAGAAGCGGTGTTAAATAGCCTACGATGGCATCCTTAACCTGCATTTTAATCTGCTGATCCTCCGTAGAGTTAGAGTTAGCCCTTACGTGAATACGAAGCACGTCACCTTCTGCAGTATCGGTGGGAAGAACTGAGGTGATGCAAAGAATCAAGGCGATTGCCGCAAGAACGGGTAGAATTTTCATAGTGCCCTCATATCGTTTTTGCAGAGTATTGCCTGTTTTCTGCTGATTATACTTTATTTGTGCTTTTATGCGGAAAACAGTTGAAACTGTCGTCTGTTTGTGGTATAATATCGGTATGAATAAGGATTATGTTATTGCATTCAATAAGGGAAACAAAGAGCTTGCCTACGAGCTTTGCGAAAGGGCAATTCAATCGGGCGAGGAGGATTATTCCGCCTACTGTATGCGCGGTATGCTTCGGTTAGAGTGTCTCAGCACTCAGCCCGAGCCTCCCACGGAGGAGCAGCTTTTTGCCATCCGTCTGGATTTTATCAACGGCTTTAAGGGAGACCGTCAGGATATCGCCCGTGCGCATTACGGCATGATTATGCTGTTGCACGCAATGGAGGATTTTGACGATTGCATCGAGCAATGCCAAAAATTCGAGCAGGAATGCGGCAATAAGGTCTGCCGTTACTTTTATGCTTCCTCTCTTCTCAGAAAGCCCGATTCCGACGAAAATGCACTCAATCAGGCACTTTTCCTTTTGGAAAGCTATTCTGTAAAAGACCCCGATATGAGCTTTGCGGCAGAGCTTCTGAAGGTGCGTATTCTGGCGAAGCTCCGTCAGGGCGAGCGAGCGTTTGCAATCTGCAATAGGCTGCTGAAAATTCAGCCGCAAAACGAGGAGCTGGTGTGGCTCTACGGCCATCTTTGTCTGGATTTTGACCGTAACATTGCTCCAATTTTACCCACCCTGCAAAAAATATACGAGGCCACCCATGGCGTGGAGTTTGCTATGCTGCTTGGCGAGGCATATTGCCGTAGCGGCAATAAAGAAATGCTTTCAGCTCTTGTAGAAGGCTTGCCGCAGGGCTTCCCCGACGATGCCGCCGCTTTTTTGCGCTCACAGCTGCTGGAGGTTTGCGTGGAGCAGGCAGAAAAAGATGAGCAGGCAGAGGAGCTGTTGCAAAAGATTGAGGCTCTCACAGAGGAAGAGGTAACGTTTGAGCGTAAAGGCTATTTGCAGGCACGCGTGTTAATCAAGCTGAAGCGTTGGGAGCAGGCTGTGTCGGTGTACCGCCTTTTATATGAAAAAACGCAAAACCCCGATTATCTGTATCAGACCGTGCTTATTGATATCGAGCGCAAAGCGATTGCTGAGGCGCTCAGCACGATGGACGAGCTGGAAAAAATCCTCCCGGGCACTGTTGCTCTTTTGTACCAGAGGGGCAGAGCGTTAAAGCGTGCAAGCAAAACGAGAGAGGAGCTGCGGCAGGCGGCACGGTGCTTCTATCAGGGCTTTATTTCGGGTGATTACGATGAAGCCTGCTTGGGTGAATATACGCATTGTATCGATGTGTTAGATGATATTCCTGCAATAGAAGAGCTTTCCGTGCTTCTCAAAAAGCAGAAAAAGCGTCTTGTGGGCTGGTACGACTTAACCTGTGTGTTCCTCTATGAACGCAAAAAGAATTATCAGAAGGCAATTCATCATTGCTTGCGAGCCATCAAAAAGGGCTTTGGCTCCTTACGCTACCGCCTTGCAAGGCTGTTGGATACGCAGGAGCAAACGCTTACATACAGTGCGCAATACGTGCGCAGTAACATAGATAATCCCGATGAGCGCCGCAATGTGGCATTCTATCTTGCACACGGTTATTCTAAGCATTTCCCTGTTATTGAGGGGGAAAGAGCGCTTGCCCTTTGCGAAAAGGAGCGAGAGGAATTCCCTGAATATACCTGCAATCTTACGCTACTTGCCAATTTTTACCGTTGGGGCGTTGGGTGTGAGGCGGATGAGCAAAAAGCGTTTGCGCTCTACCAAAAGGCGTATGAGCTTATTCAGCAGCAATTTATGTCCTGCTCCTGTACCTACGCAAGGCTTTCGATGTGCTACGAGAAGGGCATTGGCTGTGAAAGAAGCAGAGCGCAAGCCGTTTCGCTTGTGAAAGAGGCGTTTATGCGTATGGAAAACGGCTCTGTTGGCACAGAGGCGGCACTGTTATATGCATATTATGCCTACGAGCGGGAGGAGGGCTTCGATGCAGAGAAGGCGCTTGGCTATCTGCAAGAATCTCAGGAGCACTACGATGCAGAGCCCATGGTATATCGGCTGACGCAGGCAATACTTGAAAAATTCCCCGAGGTGCTTTCCTTGCGAGAGCGCAAAAAGCGCATATCCTGGGCGAAAAAGGGCTATATTCATGCCATGAAGGTTACGGAAGAAAGAAGCAAAAAGCATTTTGCGCAGTACACCGGGTTATATCCGTTATACTGATTGCATATTGCATAAACAGCCTTGCTTTAAGCTTGTTATAAGTGCAGAAGCATCTGCAAAATATAAAGAGGTAATGTATGAAACAGTATCTGCTTCCGCAGGAAGGGCATTTTTATAAGGCCAACCTGCACTGTCACTCCCGTTTATCCGACGGCTGTCTTACTCCGCAAGAGATTAAAGATCGTTATCAGGCAAAGGGGTATTCCATCGTTGCGTTTACCGATCATGACATCTTTTTGCCCCATCCCGAGCTGACGGATGCTTCATTTCTGGCTCTGCACGGCTACGAGCTGGAGGTAAACGAGCCCAAAATGGCGGATTTTTCCTTTATCAAAACCTGCCATATGTGTATGATTGCCTTAGACCCCAAAAAGGTTATGCCCGTTTGCTGGCATCGCAGTGACTATCTGTTTGGCAATGCTGTTTCTCATCGCAATGAGGTTGCCTTTGATGAAAGTGAGCCCGATTATATCCGTTCCTATACGCCCGAATGCATCAACGATATGATGAAGAGGGGCAGAGAAGCGGGCTTTTTTGTAACGTACAACCATCCTGTGTGGTCGCTGGAGGATTACCCTGAGTTTTCTCAGTACGAGGGAATGCACGCGATGGAGATTTACAATCACGGATGCTACGAGGCAGGCTACCCCGAATACAATCCCATTGCGTACGACAGCCTGCTCAGGCAGGGAAAGCGTATCTACTGCCTTGCAACCGACGACAATCACAACTATTCCAACGCAGAATTGCTTGAATCTCACGATTCCTTCGGTGGCTTTGTGATGATCAAAGCGCCTGCTCTGGAATATACTGCCGTTACAGATGCGCTTGTAAAGGGCAATTTCTACTCCTCCACGGGGCCTCGGATCAAATCGTTATACGTAGAGGATGGTATGGTTTATGTGCAATGCTCCCCTGCGGTCAGGGTTACGCTTACCACAGGTATCCGTGAGGTGTACCGCAAAGAGAGCAAAAAGAGTACGCTTGTCACGGAGGCATCCTTCCCTGTTAAAAAGAATCAGGGGTATTTCCGTATCACGGTGATAGACGAAAACGGTAAGGCTGCAAATACCAATGCTTATTTTGTCGATCAGTTAAGCCTGTAATGTTTATGCTCATGCCAAAAAGAAAAGCGTCAGACGGTACTGTCTGGCGCTTTTTAAGATAGCTACAAAAAATAGCCCTTGTGCTCATCTTCAGTGAAAGTGACAGCAAAGGCAGAGGAGGCAAAAAAGAAATACCTCTCAAATATTGGTGAAAAATTATTCCTCAATCACACGGAACATTTCTCCCGCTTCTTCCTTTTTTACGTGCTCCGTAAGCTGCAATACCTCAAAGGTAAGGTGCTTGTCGCCAAAGCGCACGCATACGATATCGCCCTCCTTCAGCTTGTGTGAGGGCTTGGCGTCCTTGCCGTTTACGGTAACTCTGCCTGCGTCGCAGGCTTCATTTGCAACGGTACGGCGCTTTAAGATACGGGAAACCTTCAAAAATTTGTCTAAACGCATATTTTTCACCTAAAAAACCTTTTCTTTATTATATCACAATTGTTTCGGTTTGGCAAATTGCTTTCTATTTTTTTCAAAATGATGTATAATATATATGTAAAAAGATGAGGGAAAAACCCTCAAAGGAGTTATTACTTATGACTGATCCCAGATTAACCGTGTTAGCGGACCGTTTGGTCAACTATGCAGTACGCCTGAAAAAGGGCGAAAAGGTGCTCATCGAAACGCACAACGTAGATGCCGCTTGCATCAACGAAATTATTAAGGCTGTTTACGCTGTAGGCGCACATCCCTACGTAGTAAGAAGAGATACCCGTGTAGAGCGTCAGATGCTGCTCGGCGCCACCAAAGAGCAATTCGAGTTTTTGGCGCAGGCAGATACCTACCGTATGTCGCTGATGGACGCCTTTATCGGTATTCGCGGCTTTGACAACCTGGTAGAGCAATGCGACGTACCCGATGAAATCATTCAGATGAATTCCAGGTACTACGCAACCCCCGTTCATCACGATATCCGTGTTGCCAAAACCAAATGGGTTGTGCTTCGCTATCCTACCTCCGCATTTGCGCAGGCTTCCGGTATGTCCACCGAGGCGTTTGAGGACTTCTACTTCAACGTTTGCAACCTCGACTACGGCAAAATGGATAAGGCAATGGATCCCTTAAAGGCATTGATGGAAAGAACGGATAAGGTGCGCATCGTTGCAAAGGATACCGACCTGACCTTCTCGATCAAGGGAATTCCCGCAGTAAAATGCGCAGGCAATATGAACATTCCCGACGGTGAAATCTATACCGCTCCCGTAAGAGACAGCATCAACGGCCGCATCACCTATAACATTCCCAGCATCGAAAACGGCTATAAATACGAAAACGTCAGCCTGCTGTTCAAAAACGGTAAGATCATCGAAGCTACGGCAAACAACACCGAGGGTGTCAATGCTATTTTTGATACCGATGAGGGTGCGCGCTACGTTGGTGAATTTGCAATCGGCGTAAATCCCTACGTAACCAAGGGTATGGGCGATATTCTCTTCGACGAAAAGATCTCCGGCTCCATCCACTTCACGCCCGGCAATTGCTACGAGGATGCCCCCAACGGCAATAAGTCTGCCATTCACTGGGATCTCGTGCTTGTGCAGACCCCCGAATACGGCGGCGGTGAAATCTGGTTTGACGACGTGCTGATCCGTAAGGACGGTCGCTTCGTATTGCCCGAGCTGGAATGCCTCAATCCCGAGAATTTAATCTGATAATTTGGCAATAATCCTGCCATATAAAGGTGCTTTCTATGAAATATCTCGTAATGCTTGGGGATGGCATGGCAGATTACCCCGATGCACGCCTCAATAATAAAACACCGCTTGCGGTTGCATATAAGCCTTGTATGGATGCGCTTTGCAAAAGGGCAACCGTTGGCTTGGTGCGCACGGTGCCTGAATCCATGCAGCCGGGTAGCGACAATGCCAATCTTTCCGTTATGGGCTACAATCCGTTGATATGCTACACAGGCAGGTCGCCCTTAGAGGCTGTTTCTATGGGTGTGCCTGTAACGGAGAGAGATATTACCTATCGCTGTAATCTTGTCACTCTGTCAGAGGAAGAGCCCTATCAGGCAAAATCGATGCTTGATTACAGCGCAGGTGAAATTTCCACAGAGGAAGCCTCTCAGCTGATTGCTTTTTTAGGCACTCAGCTGCAAAGAGAGGGGCTTAGTCTGCATGCAGGCATATCCTACCGTCATTGCTTGAAGCTTACGGATGCGGTGGCAGGCAGAACACAGCTTACACCTCCTCACGATATTTCCGATAAGCCCATTGCAGAGCATCTTCCCGTAGGCGCAAACGGAGCTCTGCTGTTATCGCTGATGAAGCGCTCCTATGAGCTGCTGAAAAACCATCCCGTTAACCTTGCGCGCATCAGACAGGGCAAGCGTCCTGCAAATTCCGTTTGGTTCTGGGGAGAGGGAACAAAGCCCGCGCTGGAGCCGTACAGGCAAAAATTTGGTGTAAACGGTGCAGTTATTTCTGCTGTGGACCTCATCAAGGGCATCGGCAAGCTTGCGCAGATGGATGTCATCGAGGTAGAGGGTGCAACGGGGAATATCGATACCAATTTTGAGGGAAAGGCACAGGCGGCAATAGAAGCATTCCGCACACACGATTACGTATATGTGCACGTAGAAGCGCCCGATGAATGCGGTCACAGAGGAGAGGTGCACAATAAGGTACGTGCCATAGAGCTGATTGATGAGCTTATTTTAGAGCCCATTGTAAATTATCTGAAGAATACGGGCGAGGATTTTTCCGTTCTGGTGCTTCCCGATCATCCCACTCCGTTGATCAAAAAAACACACGTAAAGGATCCCGTTCCGTTTTTACTTTATCGCAGTAATGCAGAAGCAGAGGGCGCTGCTCGCTACGATGAGGAAGCCGTGGAAAAAAGCGGTATCTTCATCGAGCAGGGCTACCGCTTGATGTCTGTCTTTTTGCAAAAGGAGGCGTTATGCTGACCGTTAAAGAACTGAAAAACGACAGAGAAATATTGGATCTCATTGCAGTAACCGAGCAAAATCTGGAGGCGCTTGGCTATACCGAGCATTCCACAAGGCATCTTTCCATTGTCAGCAACTGGGCAGGCGATCTGATGCGTGAAATCGGCGGTAGCGAGTACGAGATCAATATGGCAGAGCTTGCGGGCTTTTTGCATGACATCGGCAACGCTGTCAACCGCTCCATGCATGCACAATCCGGTGGCGTGCTTGCGTATTCGTTGATGGTTCAGCGCGGAATGTCTACGAGAGACGCGGCAGAGCTGATGCTTGCCATAGGCAACCACGACGAAAAGCACGGCTCTCCCGTAAGCAGAATCGGTGCCGTGCTGATATTGGCAGATAAGGCAGACGTGCATAAATCACGTGTGCGTAAAAGTGCAATCATCACAGACAATAACGATATACACGACAGAGTCAACCGTGCGGCAGAGCGTAGCTTTCTTTCGGTAGAAAACACCGAAAAAACCATTACGCTAAACATTACCATCGACACGGAAATCAGCTCTGTTATGGATTATTTCGAAATCTATTTTTCGCGTATGAGCTTTTGCAGGAGGGCGGCGGCTTTCCTTGGCTATAAGTTCTCGCTGAAAATCAACAATGTCGTTTTGCTGTAACTAACACTGAGGGTGCGGAGGCTTCCGTGCCCTCTGTTTCTATACGGAGGAATAGCCTTATGAATATTGCAATCGTCGGTACCTTCTGGCTGTGTGATGCCTTTGCAGATGCAATCCGATTGGTAGAGGGAGCCTGCTATAAAGCGCAATACTCCCGCTCTTTATCCCGTGCGCGAGCATTTGCAGAAGCAAAAAATGCTGATGTGCTGCTGTTTGACGATTTATCTGCCTTAGCGCACTGTGATGCCATAGATGCTGTTT
>JAFQWR010000117.1 GCA_017407365.1 Clostridia bacterium | reverse complement strand
CGCAAACACGCTGATCATCAGCGCAATGAAGATCTTCATTCTGTTCCCCCTTCCCATTCTGCTTGCACTGCTTGTGGCAGACATCAGAAGCAAGGGCTTTTCCACCTTTGTGCAGAGCATGGTATTTTTACCCCACTTCCTTTCCTGGGTAGTTATCGTGGGTATCTTCAAAACCCTGCTTGCGGTAGACGGCCCCATCAATCAGATTTTAGGGCTCGACCTCAACTGGTTTGCAGACGCAAAGCTCTTCCGCGGGCTGGTGGTTGCACTCAGCGGCTGGAAGGAAATCGGCTACAGCTCCATCGTTTACATTGCGGCAATCCTTTCCATCGACGTAAGTCTCTACGAGGCGGCTCGTCTTGACGGCGCGGGAAAATTCCGTCAGATGTTCAGCGTAACCCTGCCCATGATTCTTCCCACCATCATCACCATGCTCATCATTCGTCTGGGCTATCTGATGGAGGCAGGCTTCGAGCAGGTATACGCTATGATTTCCTCCACCACGAGAGAAACGGGCGAAATCATCGGCACGTACATCTACCGTATCAGCTTGGGTGAAAACGCAGGCAACTACGGTTTAAGCACGGCAGTAGGTCTGTTCAACGGCGTCATTTCTCTTGCGCTGATTGTAACGGCAAACTACTTCTCGAAAAAATTCACACAGGAGAGTATCTGGTAATATGAAAAATCCCTTTAAGCGTACTCTCGAAAACGAGGCGCCCATCTTTAAGGTTGTGGAATACGTGATCTTAGCGATTGTGGCAATCGTCAGCATCGTTCCCTTCTTCAACATTCTGGCAAAGGCGTTTTCCACCTACGGAAAGCCCGTAATTCTGCTCCCGCAGGATTTCACCTTCTTCAACGTAGCGCACGTATTCAAGACCTCGGGCTTCTTCCGTGCGTTCGGTGTCACCGTTGCAATCACCGTTCTCGGCACCGCTCTTTCGGTTGGCGTTATGTTTATGGCGGCGTATCCTTTAAGCAAAAAGGATCTCCCCTACCGTAAGGGTCTGATGATGTTCTTTATGGTGGTTATGCTGTTCAGCGGCGGTATCGTTCCCAACTTCTTCGTTATGAAATCTCTGGGCCTTCTCAATACCCCGTTTGCGCTTGTGTTCCCCTCGGTGGTGCAGGTTTACAATATGATTCTGATGAAGAACTATCTGGAATCCATCCCTGCCGAAATAGAGGAATCTGCGCATATCGACGGCGCAAACAACGGCGTCATCCTCATTTCCATTCTGCTTCCCATTTCTCTTCCCTCCATTGCAAGCGTTTCGCTGTTCACGGCAGTAACCTTCTGGAACAACTATATGAATGCGCTGATTTACCTGATCAATGCAGAAAACCTGTTCCCCCTGGCAATGTTTATCTTAAACAGAGTAAACTCCTCGCCCGACGTTCTGGGCGACCAGCAGCTTTACCTGCAAAAAACGTATATCGATGCGGCAATGATCGTGCTTTCCATCATCCCCATCGTGGCGGTTTATCCCTTCGTGTTAAAATTCTTCGTAGGCGGTCTTACCGTTGGTAGCGTAAAGGGCTGAGATATGAAGCTTTGTGTAGACTTAGGTGCAACAAATATAAAAGTAGGCTTGATTGAGGGCGGGGCGGTTATCCGTTCCGCCTCTCGTCCTACCGTGACCGATTGCGGCAGAGAGGGCGTGGTTTCCTCGCTGAAAAACGCCATCGACTGCTTGTATCACGGGGCAGAGGACGCTGTTTCCGCCATCTGCATTTCTTCCGCAGGCACCATCGACGTAAAAACGGGTACTGTTATTTACGCCACCGACAACCTGCCCGGCTATACCGGCTTTTGCATCACCGATTGGGTGAAGCAAACCTACGGTCTGCCCTCCGTTGCGGTAAACGACGGTCATGCGGCTCTCCTTGGCGAGCTGCTTCTTTCGGAGGAATACCGCACCGAGCGTGTGGCAATGCTCACCTTGGGCTCGGGCGTTGGCGGCGCTTACGCAGAATACGGCGAGCTTGTTGCAAACGAGCAGAACAATTACGCGCTCTTTGGGCATTTACCCATTGCAGAGGGTGGCATTCCCTGCAACTGCGGAAGAATTGGCTGTATGGAGCAATACCTTTCGGGCAGGGCAATCAACCGCCTTGCGGCAGAGCACGGCATAAAAAAGGACACCGTTTTTGACCTCTTTTTGCAGGGTGATGCGGCGGCTGCTCGGGTGGCAGAGAGGCTGAAGGGCTATTTGCTACGGGCGATAGAGGCGGTTTCGGCAGTAAACCCCTTCGATACGCTGATTTTAGGCGGCGGCGCTGCAGACGGCATGGGCGAGGCATTTTCGTATTTTGCCGAGGGTATGCCCTGTAAGGTGCGTAAGGCAAGGGCGGGCAATGCCGCAGGTATGCTTGGAGCATATTATTTAGGAAGGAATCTATGAAAAGGGTAACGGCAGATATTATCATAGTGGGCGGAAGCCTTGGCGGCGTGCTTGCCGCATATTCCGCAGGCAAAAGCGGCAAAAAAGCCATTCTTTTTTGCGAAACCGAGTGGATTGGCGGTCAGCTGACCTCTCAGGCAGTGCCCCCCGACGAGCATAAATGGATAGAAGAAACGGGCTGTACCGCATCGTACCGTGCCTATCGCAACGCTGTGCGTGCGTACTACCGCAATCATCCCGACATCATAGAAGAGCTGAAAACGAAGGATTATTTCTGCCCGGGCGGCTCGTCTGTTTCCCGTCTTTCGCATCCCCCCGTGCTTGCGCTTTCGCTTCTTACCGAAATGCTTGCACCCTACGTGCAGAGCGGGCTTGTCACGGTGGTTACAAGGGCTGTGCTTACCTCGGCGGCCTTCTCCGAAACGCATATTTCCTGCGTGCGCATCAAGGCAGAGGAAGAGGAGTATGAGGCAACGGGCAGCTACTACCTGGATGCCACCGACGAGGGTGACCTCATTGCCGCAAGCGGCACCGCCTACGTTACGGGCGCTGAAAGCCGTGCCATGACGGGTGAGCCCTCTGCGGCAGAGAGCTACGACCCCGACGACCGTCAGCCTGTCACGTGGTCGCTTGCGTTTGAAAACTGCCTTACGGGCGATTACGTCATCGATAAGCCCTACGGCTACGAGCGCTACAAAAAGCTGATTACGCCCTACGACTGCTACCCTGTGTTCAGTATGTACGGCCCCGATTCCTCCACGGGCAGAGCAAAGCTGTTCGGTATGTATAACGGAGAATCGGACGCCATGGGCAATAAGCTGTTTGGCTTATACACCTACCGTCGCATCGTAAACAGCGGTCATTTCAAAAGAGGGGTGCCCTACGACGTCACCATGCTCAACTGGCCGCAGAACGATTACTTTCTGGGCAACACCTTCGACGACCCCAATGCGGCAGAGCATCGGGAGGAGGCGCGTCAGCTTACGCTCAGCTTCTTCTATTGGTTGCAGACGGAGGCTCCTAACGGCGATAAAAGGGGATATCCCTTCTTCCGTGCCTGCGGCGAGGCGGTAGGCACCAAGGATGGCACCACGCAGACCTACTACGTGCGTGAAAGCCGCCGTATTGTGGCAGATTTTACGGTAACCGAAAAGGAAATCGGCTTGGGCGGCAACCCCGTATTCTTCGACAGCGTGGGCGTGGGAAGCTACCCCATAGACCTGCACATCACCACTCGCTCGCACAGCTTCTTCTATAAGCCCAGCGAGCGCTTCACCGTGCCTCTTGGCGCGATGATTCCCGTAAAAATGCAAAATCTGATTCCCGCTTGCAAAAACATCGGCACCACCCACCTCACAGGGGGCTGCTACCGCCTGCATCCCATCGAATGGAACGTGGGCGAGGTGGCAGGGCTTCTTGCCGCCTATTCTCTTGACCACGGCGTAACCGCCCGTGAGATCAGGGCAGATAAGGCGCGCCTTGCCGACTTCCAGGATTACCTGATTGCAAACGGTATTCAGCTTTATTGGTAACTGAAAAACCCGTGGCTTAAAAAGGATTGCTTGCACGCCATGGGTTTTCTTTTGTTTAACGGTGATAATTTTCGGGTAATTGCCCGTAGCGCAATTTTATCGCTTGACAAAAAAGGCGGTTTTGTTGTAAAATGATGGAAATTTTTTGTTTGTAAGAGTTATGTTAAAAAGCTATTATCCGCTGACGCAGTACGTCAGCATCAGTAAAACGAGCGAGGAGCAGGATTTTTCCCTTCCTACCGACGGCTTCGAGGCAACGGTGAGTATGGAGGGAGAGCTGAAGCTTCGCTATAACGGTGTGCGTGCAAGAGAGTATTTTTACCGCTTTATAAAGAGCGTGAAAAAGGACGGCAGAGTGCCTGCCATGTACGCAAGCGATTACCCCTCCTTTCCCCTCCGCGGTGTGGTAGAGGGGTTTTACGGTAAGCCCTTTTCGTTTGAAGCGCGTATGGGGCTTATGCCCGTGCTGAGGGAGCTGAAAATGAACACCTACATCTACGCCCCCAAGGACGACCGCTATCACCGTGATTTGTGGCGTGAGCCGTATCCCGAGGCAGATATTGCCGCCATCGGGGCGTTATTCCGTGCCGCAGAGCAAAACAGCGTGGATTTCTTTTTTGCCATCAGTCCGGGTAAGGATTTTTGCTTTACCGACGAGGCGGACTATGCCGCACTGCTTGCTAAGCTCCGTGCGGTGCAGGCGCTTGGTATCACGCGGTTTGCCCTCTTGATGGACGACATCGAGCCCAAGCTGAGCGAGCAGGATGCCGCTGTATTTGCAAGCGCGGCAGAGGCGCACGCGCACCTTGCAGGGGTGATTTTAAGCGAAATTCAGCCCGAAAAGCCCTTTTTGTTCTGCCCGACCGACTAT